>JBEPYC010000087.1:0-11676 GCA_041641555.1 Chitinivibrionales bacterium
CAAAAATCTTGTTTTCAGTATCGCTGCCGATACCCGTTCAGCAGCCAGAAACATTGAACCGAGTACACAGATTTCCGCTGGACTTGCACGCATCTCGGATGCCTGCTCATCTGTGGTCAGGCTTTCATCAAATATGCTGGATATCGGTACCATAGAAAGCGGCAACATGAAAGTCGAGAATCGGATGGTTACCGCAGATGAGATCCTTCAGGTCATTGATCGATACAGTAAAAGCATGGTTTTTCAGGAGAAAGGCCTTTCCATATCCTGCGAGTCGTATAGTCCCGGGTATGGCGTTGTTGCTGATCCATATCTTCTCGACCGGGTGTTTCAGAACCTCATTGTCAATGCTGCCAACTACACCCCCGAGAATGGACTGGTACGGGTGCTATTCGCACCGCAACGCATCGGGGTATTCAATTCAGGTAAACCCATTCCCCAGGAAGCGCGCAAGGTGATATTCAGCAAATACTCGCGTCTAAATGCTCAAAGCTCGCGCTATTCCCGGGGGCTGGGGCTTTTCTTTTGTAAGCTTGTCATGGAGGCTCATGGGGGGGGGATCTCACTTGAGACTACCAAGGACGGCAACTGTTTCTGGCTAAGCTTTTCCGGCAAGCCAGAGAGAACCTCCGAACTCTCTGAAGTCGTACGTGCATGAGAAAGGGATCTTCATTAAGCCGGATAGAGGGCGTCTGGAAGTCGATTTTTCGCAGCAAAGATACTGTGATCGGCCAAATGGAAAACCACCTCATCCATCTCAAGAAAAAATATCAGGAAACTTTGGAGCTGCAGGAGTTTTACGGGCACATCGTTTCCGGGCTGGGCGAGGGAATCGCCTGGCTTGATCGGAGTAAATACGTTGTCTTTGCCAATCCTTCATTCGAGAAACTGAGCGGAAAGGATGGCCTGGTTGGACTTACCCTTGAAGAGTGTTTTCCAAATAACACTCACCAGTTTTCCCGTCTTCTTGTGAGAGCCGTGGAGGGGACCGCTGCCGAAGAGGTGCGGATACCCCCGAATGTGGTGGCACACGTTTCGATCCGGTGGGTGGAAGAATCTGATGGCCCCTCGGGGTTTCTGGTTACCCTGCGGGACATAAGTGAAGAACGCTTCATGCAGGAGCGTCTTTCACACATTGAACGCCAGCTTCATACGCTCTACGAAATGTCGCCCTCGATGATCTTTGGGTTGAAGCCGGATGGAACCTTCCTGTATGCTAATCCGGCGATGCAGAGACGATGTGGGTGGACCGAGTCATCCGTGAAATCACAACAGTTCTGCCAGGTGTTCGAAACCGCTACCTCGGTATACAGGAAGGATATTGCACCGTCGGACTATGGGCTTTCCTATCCCAGGAAGGTGCGGATGCAGACGTTTTCTGGCGAAACTGCTCTGGTGATGGTGAATTTGCTGGAACTGGAATCTTCGGAAGGGTTCGAAGACGGGTATGTCGGGGTGGCTATCGACCAGAGCGAAACTGAGCGGCTGTATTCGGAATTATCGCAGGCGCTCTCTGAAAACAGTGAACTTCAGCAACGTCTTACGGAAGCAAACGTTACTCTTGAGAACCGTGTCGAGGAACAGGTGTCCGACATAGAAAACCAAAGCAGGCTTCTGGAGCGAACAAATCAAAGCCTTCGTGAGGCCGAGCGACTACGTGACCTGTTGACCGGGACGTTGGTTCACGATATCAAAAACTGCATTTTTGCTCTTATCTCCGAAATCAGACCATTGTCAAAAAGAGCCGATTATCGGCAAATGGAATTACTTGCGCACATGAAGTTCTGCTGTACCGCCATCATGAACCTGTCGGCCAATGTTATGGATGTTGGTCAGATTGAAGAAGGAAACCACGACGTCGTTATTTCATCGATCACTTCGACCGCAATAGACCAGATACTGCGCCATATTTGCAAGGATGTAGTGTCTGTGAAGGACAGGGTTTGTTTTGTTCCGGAATCTCCAAGCAACGCCACCGTGCGGGCGGATCGATACCTGATCGAACGGGTCCTTCAAAACCTTTTGATGAATGCGGTGATGTATTCCAAGGTGGAAAGCCGGATTCGCGTTGTTTGGTCGGATGCAAATGAATTGCAGGTGATTCACGGTGGTAGCCCTGTATCCGAAGAGCACCAGAAAGAGCTTTTCGAGAAATATGCCCGAGCAGGTCTTGATAGCTCGAAATACTCCAAGGGTCTTGCTTTGTATTTCTGCAGAGTGGCAATGGAAGCACAGAATGGAAGTATCCGGTATGATTACACGGAAGACGGGAACGTGTTTACCTTGGGGTTTGCGGGTAACAAACAACAAACAATTGAATGATATTGACACCGAGTTCTCCAGCCAAATATTTTCTTTTCATCACGCTGGCCCACCCCTCTCATTTGGCACATAATCATTGCCCAGCCTCTGGGCCCACAAAAAGCCGGCAGGGTCAGCCCGGCGCCTTTTTTCCGAACATTATAGATAACCGCGATCTGTGGTGGTATGCAGTGCCGCTTTTACGAATTGCATGTGTTCTGCTTTGAAGTTTTTCGGGGGAGTGAGCTGCTCCTCCTTAATTGCGTGCAAAGAATATGAAGCACTGTGATTTCTGTCACAGACATTTACCAGGCCTGAAAACGATTTTGATAATGTGCCTGTCGTAATACACCGGCTCTCATGACACCAATGTCATTTTGCACGTGATGTACCGGTGTGTATGTTCTATAGTGCCTCAGAATTTGGCGTTGAGCAGCTCAGAGAATCTGAGTCTGGCTGTTTTTACGGAGAGTGAGTTGAATAGGCGGTTTTGCGTTGCTCCTCTTTCGAAGTGTTCTCAATCAGAAAACACTTTTCCTTCGAAGGCTGTTGTTAAGAAGGGTGCAGATATTTATATATCAGAATGCCGGCCACTGTATGAAGCTCGCATTAGTCAGCACATGGTGAATATAGCCGGCGAACCGTCGTAAATTGAATAGGAAAATGTACTATGATGATGCGTAATAACATTCTCAAGGCGATCTATTCGACAATGCTTGAAGACTTTTCGACTGATTCGGTTCGGGCATTCTGGGCCAGTCATCTGGTGCGAACCAAAGGTCACAGGCTCGACGAGGAAGCAACGTACGAATCGCTTTGGCGTGGAAATGAGATGGTTCCAGGGGCGTATGCCTGTCGCGTGCTACGAGATTTAGAGCCGTTTTTGCTGGAAAATGGCTGTGACTCTCGCGTGTTTGCTGAGCGCGTTGTCAGTTGCAGCCCGCTGAGCTGTGTGATTCCACCCGGGAGGCTTTTGCAAACTGCGGAAGCGTTCCTGTATAATGACGAAGCACGGGTAGACCCATACGAATTGGCCTTACGTCTTGCTGGGGCAGCAATTCAAGAAGAAATGCCTGGAAGCAAGGTAAAGATGCTTATTGATGATAGTGTTGACGGTATATGTGAAGACATTATCGCGGTCAGACCTGAGCCGTCCTTGCGGTACCGAAAAGAGGTCGAGGCATGGATGGCTGTGTCGCTCAAGCATTTCCCTGCTGTATTGGGGCTGCCGGCCTTTGACCTTGTACAAAGCTTAAGGGGAGACAAAGAAACAGTGATAGGGGAATTGCAGGACACCCAACGGGGGGAGCCAGAGGCAGAAGCTTTCAGGCGGGGGCTCTTGTTTCACCGATTGATCGAAGGCGCTGAAGCGAACGAACAACCGATATCTCGGGTCGGTGCAAGGATAAAATCACGATTTGGTTCCGCGGTTCAGATTGGCTCGTCTGGAAGCATGGCCGGGGGACCTTACGTTTTCAAAATGAAACATCAGCCTGTGAACGGTTCAGGCGATCGGGTCTTTGCGCCCCTTATTCACGAAACTACCCGGGTCTGTAATCCAAATGAGCTTCTTCTGGAAAGGCACAGGGCACTCAAAGAGGAAGCCAGGCATAGAGTCCAACTGCATGCACTATGATCCACAGAGCGACCAAATGTGCATAGATAAGTGATGCCTCAAGCCGGATATGCGGGAATCGCAATGGTTACTCAATTTGCTCCGAACCAGAAAACTTTCATAGCAGGCCGAAGCTCCGACTGTCAGATGATCTTCATGATCGTTCCCGTCTGCCGAAAAACAGAAATCTCACCAAACAGCAACAACCAGGAGCGATATTTCGGCCGAGCAAATGCCACAAGAGAGAAAAACCATTCGCAATCCCCCTGTCCAAAGTATAAATTGCATAGTGAAGGAATCCATGGTCCAAGAGGTAAGAATGAATTTGCTGAAATCCGGAATCATAATCGCAACCGCCGCATCCCTCCTTTTCGCGGAAAAGGGTGGGAACGGTAATGACTATCGGCTGATCTATTTCGATGGGCACATGCATACCGTGGAGTCCGATGGGACAGGGACGATAGAAGACATAAAAGCCGCTGCTCGAAGCAGGGGCTTGGATGCTGCAATCGTTACCAATCACGCCAAACAGCTTACCCTCGATGAATGGAACGATTTGAGTGAGCGTGCTAAGGCGTTATGTGATTCTAACTTCCTGATGATCAATGCCTTCGAGGTCACCGGCAGCGAGGGTATGTTCAATCGGGATCATGTTCTTGCCTGGGGGGTGCGGGATCCGTTTGTGGGTGAAGACAGCCTGGAGCTTGCGCCCGAAGAAATCTGGGAGTCGCCGCGGAATCCGGATGGCACCGGTGCAGTGCACCCGGAGAATATCACCAGGTGGGTCGAGTACATTCATGAGAACGGTGGCATTGCCGTTCACGCACATACCACGGGTAATACGAACCCCGCCTACGGGGTCGATTATATCGAGGTGATCAATCTCAGCCATATCAAAGATGTTGCCTTTTACGCCAAGGTGATGGGATTTTCGGAAGAAGATGCCTGGGATTTGGGGCTCACTCTCAACAATATGGCGATTTACGGTGAACGGGACCTCAACATGATGGTGACCATGCCGGGGGTGCCGGTTCCGGTGCCGCTCAAGCATGCGCTTTTCCAGGCTACGGAGTCTCTGACCGGCACGGGCGAGTGGCTCGGCGCTCCGGCGGAGCCGCTTCGGTCATGGGATCAGCTCCTGGCGATGTATGTGAATGGGGAAATCGAGCGCCCGGTGTTCGGAGTGGCAAACAGCGATGCTCACAATACCTATAATATTGAAGGGCGCACCTGGGTTGGCGGTTCCGGCGATACGCAAAAGGATCGTTCTAATGATGACTCCGATGTCGGGGAGCTCAAAAACGGAGTTCTGGTGAAACACCTCAGCAGGCCTCATCTTATGCAGGCGATAAAGGCCGGACGCCTGTTTGCGACCACGGGACCATCGCTGAGATTCACGGTAAATGGTCACAATATGGGAAGCACCGTCAAGCTCAACAAAAGCAAAAACGAGCAATCGGCTCTCAAGCTCAGTGTTGATTCCGAGACCGAGAGCGGAATAATCGCAAAGATCGATATTATTAAAAACGGTTCGGTCTGGCGGACATTGAGCCCGATGGCGCCTGCCTACGAAGGCACAATCGTCGATGAATCGGTGCCTTCCGATGGCTATTACCGTATCGAAATTGTCGTAGTGGATGGCTGGACCGGGGAGTACGACTTTGCCTACACAAACCCGGTTTTCACGAGAGTTGGTAGTGATGAAACAGGCGAATGAGTAACTGAGGTCCTTTTCAGTACTCCTGGGCGGCCATCCACGAGAGATCGCGGGTGGCCGCTTTTTTTGTAAGCCTGCCGGTCAGATTCGTGTAAACCGGTTCCTCACGGTTCCATACTGTTGATTTTTGTGGATAACTCCACGAAAATCATGCATATTTTCCGCATGACGCTTACGTATCAAGAGCTCTGACATTGCCAAGAATCGCTCGTTTTTCCTGTTTGGCCGCGCAAGACAGGAAAAAGCACGCTCACCCATCTCGAGATGGAAAAAGGGGATGAGTCTCTCTACTGGCTTCTCTGTCATTCCGGCCTTCGAGCCGGAATCCAGGCGGGCACGAACATACGGTAAAAAAAGCCGGCCTGGATGCCGCATCAAGTGCGGCATGACAAACCGTCAGCCACATATTGAATCGGTACGAATGACTCAGGATCTCCCACCCGTTTTCCTGAAGAACCCGATCGTTCAAGGAGAATGTCCCCAATGCGGAGTGCATACTGGCATACAAGGTCGAATACCCCACAGTGGTCGGGGATTTTCTCGCTCTTCCGTGGAAAGAAGTACTTGTGCATGTGTGGAATCCCTCCGCAATATGAACTGAAAAGAGAATTGCTCCCGATTTGGAGTATTTCTTTTGCGGAACCGGCTGAAACCGCGGCTTACATATGCTCCATCAGTGTCGACAGGGCTCTTTTGATTTCCGCCTGACGTTCATCGGGGAGCCCGGAGAGCATCGAGCGCTCACATTCGGAGATTTCGGTTTCGATATCTGAGCGTGCCGATTCGCCTTTGGGGGTGAGACCGAGTTCTATTTCCCGACGGTCGGAGGGGTTGGGGCGAATAGAGACCAATCCTTTTTCCATGAGCCGTGATGTCACCCGACTGGTGCGGGAGACCGAAAGCCCGAGCCGATCGGCAAACTGGTGCCCCGAAATCTGCTCTTGTGGTGCAAGCACCAAAATTCCCGAGTACTCTGCCTGACTGAGTCCCAGCCGTTCCTGCACCCGAGCTTCCATAGCGGTACATTTCTTTTTAAGAGCAGTGACGAGGCTAAAAAAGGTTTGTTCCATTAGGGATAAAATACAAGATCGAATGGTCCTCGTACGGGCGAATAATTATTCGTCCGTACGAGGACCCGGAAGATTATCATAGTCCGAATCCCATGATCCCTTTTGTCATGACAAACACCCCGAATGCAATCAGCACCGTCCCGCTGATCACGTTGAACAGCCACGGGCGAGATTTGACAACCGTTGACCGTTTGCGGAAAAACTGGGTTGCATAGGCCGCGATCAGCATCGGGATCGAAAACCCGATCGAGTAGATCGCCAGCATGAAAACCCCGGAACCGACCTGACCGCGAGTGGCGACCACAGCAAGTACGCTGGAGAGCATCGGGCCAACACACGGGATCCAAACGACCCCCAGAGTGAGCCCGAGAAGAAACCCTCCGAATCGACCGCCGGATTTAGATCCGAACCTGTTGAAAAAAGTCAGGTGCTTGAAAATATTCACCCCGAACAGCATCAGGGCACCGAACACAACGATTACGGCACCGGCGATTCTTTCAAGATAGATCATCTTGCCGCCGATAAGCGCGCCGAACAGCGAAGAGATGATGCCCATCCCGATAAAGGTAAGCGAAAGACCTCCTACAATGAATAACGGTCGGTGCCGATGATCATCGGCGGTACCGGTTACCACGATCGGCACGACCGGCAGCACACAGGGAGAAAGCACACTCGCAAGCCCTGCGCCGGCTACCAGAAAGAGATTGAGAATAGAGAGTTCCATACGTCAGTCCTGATGGGTTGATACATCGTAAGGAAGAGTGTTGACAATAAGAAGCGTGCAAATGCTTAAACTGTGCAATTCCCTGTGGAGTCAAGCCGCCCGAAAACCCGAAACGCCTGTCTTAATTATAGTTACAAAGACTTCAGAATCGACTCTTCATTCTGAATACCCGGGGGAAACCTCTTTGCGACGTTCCCTTCACTATCCAGCAGCACCATCGAGGGGAGTGCACGAATCCCGTATTTATAGAACTCCTGACGGTCGGATTGGACGGTTGTCTTGATGTAACGCAGATCGGCTTTATCGGTCAGCTTTGTGCCCATTTTAGTAAGGATCTCATCCTGCATTTGACATGGTCTTCCGTGCGGATTGATAAAAAACAGGAGTTCCTTTTGGGATTCGACCTTTTTGTCTTCCGATTCAGAAACAGGAGCCGCGTCGGTGGCGACGTTCCCGTCAGTGGCAATCGAAGCCTCGGCCACCTGCCTTGGTTCTTGGTGTTGTCCGCCGCCCTGGTTTTCCGCAAGTTGTGCTTCCGAACATCCGAGCGCAAAGAGTCCCAAGGCTATTCCTGCTATGGTGAAGAGTTTCATTTGTGATACACCTTTGTTTTGTTTGTGTGTTAACTTCTTAAGTACTGTCTTCATCGGGGCCCGTGTCATCCCGGACTCCGTTTCGACAGAAAAGACCCACTCAAAATTCCGAAACGCCTCATGTTTCCAACTCCCGGGCCGCGGTGATCGCCGCAATGGTGCCTTCGGCAACAGCTACGGTGATCTGCCTGTACATCTTGCTGGCAACATCACCGACGGCAAACACATCGGGAACATTGGTGTGCATGGATTGGTCGGTCTTAACATACCCCCAGTCGTCCAGCTCGAAATGACTGTGAACCATTTCCAGATTTGGCTTCATGCCGACGAAAACGAATACGCCATCGGCCTGGAGTTCGTGTGTCTTCTTTGTATTCAGGTCCTCCACCCTCACCGTCATTGTGCCGTCTTCATTTTTGGCAAATTCGCGTGGTTCGTGCTCCCAGACAAATTCGAACGTGGGGTCGTTGAGCGCTTTCTCCTGAGCAACTTTATTGGCCTGAAGGTGATCGAACTGATGCACTACGGTAATTTTGGAGGCAAATTTTCTGATAAAGAGCGCTTCTTCGATGGCCGAATTGCCGCCACCGATAACGATCACGTGTTTGCCCTCGAAATATTTGGCATCGCACGTGGCGCAATAGGATATCCCGCGCCCCTTGTATTGTTTCTCGCCGGGAATACCCAGAGCATTGGGAGATGCTCCGGTTGCGACGACAATTTTCTTCGCGCGTATCGTCTCGAGGTCATCGACAATGACTTCCTTCTTTTGAAGGTCCACTTTGCTGACATCCACCGCAACCCGGTATTCGGTGCCAGCATTCACTGCCTGCTCGCTCATCGCGTGCATCAGCATGAAGCCCGGCTGCGGTTCGATAAACCCTGGAAAATTTGACACCTGGTGAGTAGTGGTGACCTGTCCGCCCGGCAGCCCCTGATCGACAAGGATCGTCTTGAGTCGGGCCTGCGATCCGTAGATCGCGGCCGTGAGACCGGCAGGTCCTCCACCGAGAACAAGAAGATCGCATTCGGATTCGCGCAGTTGCATGGATGCATGGATCTGGTTGGCCCGGTCGGTTGGAAGCAACGAATCGAGATTGCGAATAAGCTCGCTCCGTTTGATTGCACCGGTCAAAAAATCGCCCACCTGTTTACCATTCTCGTAGAACAGCACCGTAGGTGAGGAGCTGACACCCAGTTTTCCGGCAAGCTCACGGTTTTCCTGACGAAAAACTTTGAAAAACCGGATGTCATTGCCATACAGCTCGCTCAGTGGCTCATATTTTGCCGCGAGCGCCTCGCACGGAGGGCATTCGGTTGAGTAGAAATCCAGTACGGCGCGCGGTGCGCCGAGTACTTCCTTCTCGTACTGATCGGCATTGATGTAGGTGATTTTCTCAGACATTGGTTGCCTCATTCTTGAAATAACATGGAATACCCAATGATATCAGTTCTTGTATCGGTCGACAATCAGGGGCATGGAGTGAACCCAATTGATTCTGCGCTACTGAAGCACACCCTCCACCACAGGCCAGGGCCAGAGAACAGGTGCGGCATTTTTCGATTGCCAGGATGTCTCGCTCCTGCCACTCTTCCACTCTGTCCAACCTAAGAGAGGCGTTGCGAAAGAATGTTCCAAGACGTTGATCCTCCTTTCCTACCGTGGCGGTGCAGGAATAGATTGAGCCGGTGTAATCGAATGCCCATTCGGTTTTGCATCCCGGGCAGGAATCAAAAAGCGGTTCGGGAAGATACCCGTTTTCAGAGAGAAACCGGGAGATAGAGAATGCCGGTTCGTGAAATCTGAGAATCTCTGGATGTCTCTCAATGAGGTGGTATATCTTTTCGTAGAGCTCAATCCGACTGTAGATCTTCTGGGGCCCGGAATGACAATGGTGAAGCTCGTAGTTGCGCCCGAGCTGCGTCTTGAAAAGCGGATTGTCGGTCCATCCGCGTTCGATCGCAAACCGGGCAAGCTCGGGGAGCGAATCGGTGTTCTCCCGATCGAGCACTACCCGAAGATTGATTTTCAGTGAGGCCGCGAGGGCGTCATCGATTCCCTGCACGATACGCCCGAATGTTCCTTCCGATGATCCTTTCAGGGGTCGTCTCTGATTGTGGATCGCTTCGGGCCCATCCAGCGTAACCTGTACTTCGCGTATGCTGCCGGTTTTCAAGAGGGGCACATACTCGGAGAGGTAATACCCGTTAGTCACCACGGCAACATCGATCCCTCGTTTCCCGGCATGTTCGAGGATGCTGCCTATTGTTTCTTTTGCTCGCGCCCCGTGCAGGAGCGGCTCACCGCCAAAGATTGTCACATACTTCTGCCGGTTGGCAAATGTGTTGTCGATATACGTAAAAAACGAGTCGATGATTTCTTTATTGAGTGGCGCCGGTTCGTTGTGGTATGGTTCCTGATAGCAATAAGAGCAGGAGAAATTGCAGGTATACCAGGGCACGAAGAAAATCTGGATCTCGTCTTTTTCGCGGTTCTCGATAAAATTCAGATACTTGGCGCGAAAGAGTTGGTCCTCCTCCGCAGGGTCAACGATATAGCCTTTTTCCACAAAAGGGGCGGGGTCGGAAACAGTACCCGCCAAAAGCTCTTTGGCTTTTTCAGGCTCGAGAATGTCTGCCTGACCCGAGAGCAGATTAACTATGTAGTATTCGCTCGAGTTTTTCAGCCGACCGATTATATTGTGTTTCGATGGTTTCACGATTGGTTCCTGCAACGGATTGTTGTACGATAGATTCAGGTTTGATGGTGAGTGGGTGGACCGGTGGTGCACCCACTCACGCGTTAGCGTACTTGAAACGATATCAGTCGTGGCAACCGACAACAGTCGTCGAGACCTTTGCGCAGCATTGTGCCACTTCTTTCCTGGCCTGCTTTTTCACTTTAATGAGTGATTTCACGTAACAGCACTCCTTTCTTGGTTGAGGTGAGAACTATCCGGTTTTTTGGGCTATTTGTTTGGGCTCGGCTTTGAGCCAAGGAGAGTGATACTTGCAACCTCTATCGCCCCTTTCCGATACGGTGCACTTTCTTCGGCAATCGTCAGGTATTCAAAGCCCGCTTGTATCAGTGTTTCCAGATACTCATCGCGGGTAACTGAGCCTGCCCAGCATTCCGCAACTGCCTGCGGATCGGTTCGGTACCTTTCCGGGACCGCCCGGAGAGAGTAAATATCGCTCACAGCGAATCTTCCCCCAGGCTTCAGCACTCTGTAAACCTCTTGCCAGACCGCGTGTTTGTCGTGGGCGTGATTGATGGTGCAGTTTGATATGAGAATATCTATCGAGTTTTCCGCAAGTGGAATCGATTCAATTGCCGACTGCTTGAAGGTAACATTCGTAAGGCCGAGTTTTTGTGAGGTCTTTCTCGCCTTTTGGAGCATGCCCTCGCTGATATCGATTCCGTAGGCATGCCCCTTCCCACCCACCGCTTCGGCCATCCGGATAACGTCTTTTCCCCGTCCACTGCCAAGATCAACGCAAATTTCACCGGGCCGAGGGTGTGCATGGTCTATAGCTCCCCCGCAGGAGAGGCAACACGATTCATTGGCGAGTTTGGTGTATCGTGATTCTATTGCGTCGGCCGAAAAACTCATTTTTCCTCCTATATTCCTGTAGATGCATGGCTACAAAAATCG
>JBEPYC010000088.1:0-11673 GCA_041641555.1 Chitinivibrionales bacterium
GTCCGTACCTGCGTGCAAATCAGGTGGGTCAACCGACAGAAAAAGAGTATGCAGGGTTCCGATGTCTGCCTCCCAATAAGACTTCGCAGTTCCTGTATCCGACTCCATATTGTCATATTTCCGCTTCCTGAGCCTTCCTGACGGGTGCAGCATATGGCACGCCTTTCGCATTGGCCGGATTCCGGGAGCGGAGTCCGTCTCCCCCTCAAGAACCATCATACACAAAACAAAGGAGCAGCAACTGTTCGCAGTCATTTCATCGCTCGATATCAGCCCCGAACTCTACACGTGGCTCGTTATCCCTCTTCTCATTTTTCTTTCGCGGGTTATCGACGTATCGCTTCAGACTCTTCGAGTGATATTTGTCTCACGAAACATGCGAATGGCCGCACCAATTATCGGTTTTTTCGAGGTCATGATCTGGCTCGTAGCGATTCAGCAGATTATGTCGAACCTGAGCAATGTGATGTGTTTTCTGGCTTATGGTGCCGGGTTTTCGGCTGGTACCTACGTGGGCATCTGGCTGGAACGAAAGCTCTCCATCGGAACCGTTGTCGTCCGGGTAATTACACCGCGTCCTGTGGAAACACTCATAGCCCGGCTTCGCTCATCCCGCTTCGGAGTGACCCGAAGCGATGGCGAGGGGGCCTCGGGGAAAGTCAACATACTTTTCACCGTGATTCGTCGCCAGGACCTCAACAAAGTGGTCTCCACCGTACGTGAAACCAACCCTGGTGCGTTTTATTCTATCGAAGACATCCGGTCTGTTGGTGAAACCGGAGTGTATCCGGTTCGTACAGCGGGCTGCTTTCCCTCCCCCCTGGGAAGCCTCGCCCTGCGCAAAGGGAAGTAGTAGCCCCGCCTGCTTCTTTTTCAACCAGTGCTTACACTCAGAAGCTTCCAACAGAGGCTTCTGAGTTCGAACTATTCTGCGTGCAAGTCCGGTACGGAGCCGCCTGGACGAAGCCCCAAAAAACAAGCATTGGCGTAATGTATCATTATTCTTATAATTAGAATTTCGGGTCCCCTACATCACAAAGAATCCTCCGATTACTTGCGCGATTGCCGTATAATCAGCAGCAATCTGCGCCGGGTACACGCAACCGAACCAGAACGCCTTTGCTCACGTTTCCTGCGAGGCGGAAAGGAACCTTGTGCCAAAACGGAGGATTGCGGCAAATGAGTTCCCGGACGGGTATCAGGTGCCACATACGTTGTGTCACCTGATGCATTAGTACATCCTTGACTGAGTTTTATCGCTTTTCCTCCCGCAGGTTTTTTTTAATGCGACTTGGAACACGACTTTCGATCTACACCGGTGCAACTGTCGTTATCGCTACGGCATCGCTGCTGGTTCTAATCGTATGCAGTATCAATCAGTTTACCGGGATGGATCTGAACCGGTTGCGAGCCGAAGAGCGAGCGCGTGTAGAAATGCTGCTGAAGGAGAGAGTCACTGCAGTCAACGTTCTCATGCGATCTATTTATCAGGAGCTGGCCGCTGACACTACACTGAATCCTTTCGAGCGAATCAACAGATTCAAAGAGCAGGTGCACCGGCATATCAGCTCCTTACGATACGATCATGGAACCGGGTACATCTGGGTGAACGATATGACCAACCCCTATCCCCGGATGATCATGCACCCTACTATGCCGCATCTGAACGGCCGCGTTCTGAATGATTCTGCGATCAGCATCGACAGTACCGGAGGTAATCTCTTTCATGAGGCTATGGTGCTCAGTCGAACCAGAGGCGAAGGTTTTATTGAGTATCGATGGCCCAAGCCTACAAAGGACAGCCTGTCTGAATTTGCACCAAAACTGTCTTATGTTTCGAGCTTTCCCCCTACTTCCTGGGTGATCGGCAGTGGCGTGTACCTCGATGACATCGAAGCGGCAGTGATGGCACGAAGCGGGATACACAACAAAAGATTGGGATCGCTGGTTACCCGAAGCATTGTACTTTCGCTTGTCGTTTCACTTGTTGCGATTACTGCAATACTGGTCTTTGCTCGACATCTGACCCACCCCATACGGGCTATTGCGCGTGCCGCCACGACACTCTCCCATGATCCGGGAAAGACCTGCATCGCGCCCCTTAAATCAAGTTCGATCGAAGAGATCGATGAGCTTGCCGGCAGTTTCAACAGAATGGCCGGCCACATGCACGAAGCCTTCGATCAGCTTCGCACCCGTAATTCAGAGCTCAATAATGCAGTTTCCCGCCTGGAGCATAGTCAAACCGCACTCGAGGAAAGCGAACAACGCTACCGCCAGATTTTCCAGTCATTTCAGGATATCTACATCCAGACAGATGCCGAGGGAACCATCACTATGATCACTCCGTCGGTGAAAAAGATCCTCGGTTATACTCCGGAAGAAGTGCTTGGCACCCCTGCCCGAGACTTTTACCATAACCCTTCCGATCGGGATGTATTGCAGAGCATACTCCAGGAACACGGATTCGTTCACGACATGGAGGTACCACTGAAAGGTGCCGATGAATCGATCGTGTGGTGTTCGATCAGCGGCCATGCAGCCGATGACCCAACAGATACGAGCATAGTGTACGAAGGAATAATCCGCGACATTTCGGAACGAAACCTGGCTCGAACAATGGAAGAAGAGCATCGCAAACAGCTTCTTCAGGCCGATAAGCTCAAGAGTATAGGGACACTGGTTGCGGGCATTGCGCATGAAATCAATAATCCACTAAATTTTATCATGCTCGCCTCCGAGAACATCGGACAGGTCTGGGGAGACGTCCAGGAGTATCTCGACAGCAAGGACGAAGAGCTTTACTTCGATGGGCTTCCATACGACAGAATCCGGCAGAGTGTCCCGAATTTTCTGGAAGCAATCCAGAAAGGAAGCGATCGGATCGGACGAATTATTTCAGGATTGAAGGATTTTTCCCGGCGCGACAGCGGTTCGATGGATGGAGTGATCGATATTAACCGTGTCGTGGAATCGGCGATCGTGATCACCGGAACGACCCTGCGCAAAAGCACCGAGGATCTCCAGATCGCACTGGCCCCGGACCTGCCTATGGTCAGGGGCAACTATCAGCAATTAGAGCAGGTCGTTGTGAACCTGCTGACGAATGCTTCCCAGGCACTCCGCTCCCCCAAAGACAGCATACGGCTGCAGACGTTTTTCGATGACGGCAGTGAGAGAGCGGGCATCGAGGTGGTCGACAGAGGCGAAGGTATCGGCCAGGAAGACCTGAACAGGATATTTGACCCCTTTTTCACCACACGGCGGTCCTTAGGTGGGACCGGAATCGGGCTTTCGATCTCGTATGCGATTGTGAATGACCATGGAGGCAAATTAGTTTTGAATTCCAGTCGGCAGCACGGTACCACCGCAAGAGTGTACCTTCCAATAATCTCGGGAACTCACGCACTGGAAAGCCCAGCGTAGAACCCTCGCATGGCGGGGAAAACAGGAGGTCTGTTCTTCTGAATCTCTCTGAAGTCATCCTGCTTGTCGATGATGAGCCGCAGGCACTCCTTGCCTACGAACACACGCTTGCATCGGCCGGCTACCGCTCGATACTCACCTGCAACGACAGTTCCCTGGCCATAGAGAAAATACAGGCCACAAACCCCTCGGTCATTCTTCTCGATCTCATTATGCCGGGAAAAAGCGGGAAAGACATTCTTCGTGAAGTCACACAGGCAGGACTTTCTTCGGCGGTCATAATGCTTACGGCTGTCGATGATGTACAGTCGGCAGTGGAATGCATGAAGCTGGGCGCATTTGATTATCTCGTGAAACCGGTCGCGCGGGAACGCCTCTCTAAGACGGTTCGGAGCGCGGTGGAGCATCAGGAACTCATGGGAGAGAACCGGAGGCTTTCTCGCCACCTGATGAGCCGAACACTCGACCGCCCGGACCATTTCAGCCATATCATCACCGGATCGAGTACACTCACGGGCTTGTTCGGGTACATCGAAGCAATTGCCCCATCATCTCATCCCGTGCTGGTGTGCGGAGAAACCGGCACCGGTAAGGAGCTCATTGCCCGCGCAATTCATAATTCTTCCGAGCGCCAGGGTGAGTTCGTCCCGGTGAACATTGCAGGGCTGGACGATCAGCTCGTTTCCGACACGCTTTTCGGGCATGTGAAAGGCGCATTCACAGGTGCTCAGGCAGCGCGCGAAGGCCTCATTGCCCAGGCACACGATGGCACCTTGTTCCTGGATGAAATCGGTGACTTGGGGCCAGAATCACAGGTCAAACTCCTTCGCCTGCTCCAGGAGCGCCAGTACTATCCTCTTGGTTCCGACCGGGTTCGACAGGCTACCTCCCGGATGGTCGTCGCAACCAACCGCAATCTCGAAGAAGAAGTTGCATCGGGAAATTTTCGGGCCGATTTGTTCTATCGGCTTCAGACACACCGCATGGAAATTCCTCCACTCCGGGAACGAGTCGAAGACATTCCACTTCTGGTTGATCACTTCGTCGAGAAGGCCGCAAAGGATCTCAACAGGCCGGTACCCGAGATACCATCGAAGTTGTACACGATACTCATGAACTATCCCTTCTCCGGCAACATCCGAGAACTGGAGTCAATGGTGGTGGATGCGGTAAGCCTCTGCAGGGGGAAAACAATCGATCCGGATATCATTCTGGAACGAATCGGGAGGCCCGAAAGTAAGCCCGGAAACGACCATTTTCCCTCAGAGGAACTGGTCAAGTTCCCCAGCACACTCCCTGAGTTGCGCGAAATTGAGCCGATTCTAATACAAGAGGCTCTTCGACGTGCCAGTGGCAACCAGACGCAAGCTGCTCATCTTCTGAATATCTCCCGTCAGACGCTGAACACACGCCTGGTCAAGGCCCGGAAAGGCACCTAAGAGGGCTGCCGGGACCTTCTCGTCCGAAGCTCCCCCCGCGTGATGGTGCTGCTGCCGAAATCTCGGCACCTGTCCGAATTCCCTGCATCCCACGTAAGCACATTGTACCACAATAACTTACGACCATCTCACCGAAAGCACCGACGATTTTTCGGCACCCTATCGAGGCCGTGTTACCCGTCTGGGCCCGCAGGTGGGACCGCATAAGTACTTGCAATCAAACAAGATATAACACCGCAACCCTTTTTGGCATCCCTGTTGCATTGCTTCATGGTGTGTGTGAGAGAACGCAACCGAGGGAAAACAGCAGTGAAAATTCTCATAGCAGATGATGATCCGTGTTCTTTGGTATTTGCGCAGGGAATTCTGACGAAAGCCGGTCATTCTACGAGGGCTGTCACCAACCCCGAAGAGGCTTTCCAAATCATACAAGAAGCACAGTATTCAGAAGCACCCTACAACATGGCAATTGCTGATCATTATCTGCAGCATATGACCGGCATAGAGCTTTTAGGGAAAATCAGAAGTATTTCACCGGATTTTCCGGTTATTATGACCTGTGGATACGATCATTCCTGTGCCGGCAGGCGCGAGCAGGATGCACTCGGAGAGAAATGCATTCATCTTATGAAACCATTTGGTTCCGAAGAACTGCTTGCAAGCATTGAGATGGCACGGTCGGGTATCGGGATGTACAGATAATCACATCGATTGAGCTCCAGGGGGGAACCATGCGACGATCACTATCTCTGGCTATCAAACTTTCTCTGGGTTTTGGCTCCATACTGCTGGTAGCTGTCGTTCTCGGCATTGTCGGCTGGTATGGAGTACGCACAATCAACCAGACGTTCAAGCTGTCTTCGGAAGGAAATGAAGCACTCAATAAGGTAAACTCGACCGGAGCACTCCGACGGGATTTCGCAATCCACGGTTTCGCTGACCTTCCGGGCCAGAACGTGAGTGCAGACGTGAAATGGGAAGCGGCGTACGAAGAAATGATTGAACAAATGGAAACCGTTCGACAAACAAATGGCATCAAGGATCAACATCGCGGGTTTGTCGAGCGGTCCATTTCTATCAGCAAGGATTACCGTGAAGCTTTCGGAGCACAGAAAAAAGCCCAGAGTATCAAGGATAACGCATTTGCCGAGTGGGGAAAGATTGGCTGGAATATGACCGAAGAGGTCAGCAGTCTTCTCGAGAACAGAGTCGAACCTGAACTTCAGAAGGCCGCCGAGAATAAAAACGCCTCACGCCTGGCATTCTGGTCCTCAGTTGCCCACACACTGGATCAAAAGGTTGTCAAACCCTTTCTGGTTCTCCGCGTAACGGCAGTATACCTGGTTGCAACCAACGCCGACGAGCAATATTCGGGTTACAAGAAGCAGCTTGCGGCCGTCAGATCAGGCATAGAGCAGTGGGAATCGGAAGTACGGGGACATCGGGAACTGGAAAAAGTCGCATCGAATATTTCTTCATATCTTGACCAGTATGAGACCGCGGGAAACACCTACTACCAGGGGATTCAGCTTGAGCGCTCCTCGGGAGAAAAGCTTGTCGCCACTGCTTCAGGTATTGTGGAAAACATCAACAAGCTAGAGACCGCCCTGAGTGAGCAGATGGCGTCCATCTCCGCCCGCACTGCGGGAATCGTTGTTACGATAACAATCGTGGGTGTATTGATCGGCATTGGGCTGGCGTTTCTGATCACCCGAAGCATTGTCAAGCCAATCAACGAAATTATCGCTACGCTCCGGTCGGGATCTGAACAGGTTGCCTCGGCTTCGGAACAGCTTTCGGCATCGAGTGAAAACCTGTCCGAGAACGCCAACCAGCAGGCCTCGAGCCTGGAAGAAGTCTCCAGCAGCCTGGAAGAGATCACGTCGATGACGCGTCAGAACGGCGAGAACTCTACGCAGGTAAACGGACTCATGAATAACACCAACGACCAGGTGAAGCAGGGGCTTAATTCGATGCAGAGCCTTGGTCACGCGATAAACCAGATCAAGGAATCCTCGGATGCCACGGCGCACATAATCAAGACAATCGATGAGATTGCGATGCAGACCAATCTCCTGGCCCTGAACGCAGCGGTAGAAGCAGCGCGCGCAGGAGAAGCCGGACGGGGGTTCGCAGTGGTGGCCGAAGAAGTCAGGAATCTGGCGCAGCGAAGTGCCGAAGCGGCAAAAAATACGGCATCGCTTATTTCCGAAGCGCAGAAGAATGCGGAGAACGGTGTCGGACTCGCCGATACCACCAGCGGAGTCATCAACGATATCGCCCAGGGCTCAGAAAAAGTTGCAGCACTGATTGCAGAAATTGCGGCGGCAAGCAAGGAGCAGGGCGAAGGAATCGAGCAAATAAATACAGCTGTCGGCCAGATGGATCAGGTGACCCAGCATAATGCGGCCAATGCCGAAGAGTCCTCGTCGGCCAGTGAGGAACTTTCAAGTCAGGCCCAAACCCTGAACGCAATGGTAGCAGAGCTGGTCACCCTTATAGATGGCGGAAACAGCCGGACCTCAGATTCGCATCATGACTACAGGCCACAAGCAGGTCCGGCACACCGCCACTCTTCGCAACCCAAGCAGGTACCCGCGCCTCAGAAAAACAAGGCGCACCTTGCGCACACCAAATCGCCCAACGAAGTCATCCCGCTGGATGATAATGACATGGGGGATTTCTAAGAGTTCCTTTCGACCCCCTGCCTGAGGGCTTTCGGTTTGGACCCTCCGGAAGCCTTGGCAAAAGAGGGACAGCACCCGGCGCTGTCCCTCTTGTTTTTTTGCATCCCGCCCCAAACAAGACGCCCCTCCGTTCGTGCTGAGTTTATCCAAGTGCTACAGCGGCACTGCCCATTCGTATTGAGTCTATCGAAATGCGGTAGCGGCATTCACGAGGATGGCATTATGGGACTATTAATTCAGAAACTGGCCTGATTCCCTCTGAGGTTCTCTCGGCAGAACCTTACCACATCTTTGCGGAGAATAGGCTTTTCGATCATGGCCGCTCCCTGAAATCTGAGCGTCCCGGCCTCCAGGGAATTCGGGCGCTTGGTGCACAAGAATGGAGAGCAATCCGGCATCAGCATTTTCAAAGCATTGAAAATGTCCGTAGACTTATAGCAATCCGTAGGAGGGTCAAGGTCGAGAAGAAACTTTTTGATCTTGTGGCTGAGACAAAAGGAGATCATCCGCTCGGGGTCATCGAAAAACGCGATCACTGTTTCCTGCCGAAACATCTCTATCATGGAAAATGCGAAAGGTCCTTCAGTCCCGAAAAGCACCACTTTCACATCTTCAGGACTGATATCCGCGTCGACCTCCTGGTCGGCAGGACTCGCACTCTCTTCATCACTGAGATGCTGTGAACGGAGCCGTTCCCAGCGGTTACGCTCGACTATTGCAAAGAGCTCTTCCAGTGAGCGGTTATCGAGATGACGGGGATAGGGCATAGCTGTGTTTTTCCGGTATGAGAAAGGGAATCCCCTGAGAAGCTCTGCATATTACTGATGACGCGTTGCCCAGCCGTATCTTTCCTCTGATAGGAGCCGGGATCGTCCATGCTGTTCGTGATACAGACTTCCCTGAATGCCAAAACAAGCTGTACAAATTATACATTCATATTCTGGCTGTGTCCAGAGAGACATGTGTAGCCTTCCGATGCTCTCTGCACTCAAAACCCGTGATTTCAGACATCATTCGATTACCCCCGGAAAAGCCTGCGGGCTGAAGAGTGTCAGACCTGGAACTGCGAGACGATCTGTTTTAGATGAGCGGACATTTCCGCGAGTTTTCCGACGCTTGTCGAAACGGTGCTAATCTGTTTGGTCGTTTGCCCGGAGGATTCGTTCACCTTGGATATAGCCCGGGCAATCTCCTGAAGTCCCTGGGCTGATTCGCCGACATTCCCGGCGATTTCCGTGGCTGCATTTCTTGCCCCCGACATAGATCCCGCCACCTCCTGAATCCGCCCGTTTTGCTCTTCCACAGTGCGCACGATTCCATCAGATATCCCGCTGACATCGGAAATCCTCGAAGAGATCTCATCAATATCCTTCACGGCCCCCTGAACGCCTTCCTGAATTTCCGAAACCTGAGCAGCTATCTGCTCCGTTGCCGCACCAGTCTGTTTGGCAAGTTCCTTAACTTCGGTAGCCACGACGGCAAAACCCTTTCCTGCATCACCCGCAGAAGCGGCTTCGATGGTTGCATTGAGTGCCAGAAGGTTCGTCTGCTCAGCGATATCGTTGATTATCTCCACGATCTTCCCGATCTCATCGGCTGTTTTCCCCAGGGTTCCCATTCTGTTCTGGGTAAACTCCGCTTGTGATGATGCTTTCGAAGCGGAGTCGGATTCACGTCGACAGTCCTGAAGTACTTCCTGGAAAGAAAGCCGCATTTGTTCAATAGAAGAAGCCACAGACGCAACAGAAGCGGACATTTCTTCGGCTGCCGCAGATATATTCGAAAGATTTGCATTTGCCTGTTCGGTGGCCGATGAGACTGTCCCCACCTCTTTGCTGGTTTCTTCGGAGCAGTCTCCCATCTCGGAGGAGGCAGAAGATAGCCTATCCGATGCAGAAGAAAGACTGGCCGTTACCTCGGTGACCTCACGAATGATACCTTGGAGCTTTTCCATGAAAACATTGAACCACTCCGTCAATGCACCAGTCTCGTCATTTTTCTGTACATGTACCCGTTGCCTCAAATCCCCGTTTCCTTGGGCAATGTCTCTGATCGAACCGGCAATTCTCTTTATTGGCACAGTAATTGACCTTGCCAGCAGATAGCTTACCAGCAGGAATGCCAGCAGCGCCAGGATTCCCGCAACAACAGCAAAGGCTTTTATCTTTTTCAGAGACCCGGTGAACTCTTCTTCATATGAAGAAATGGCCAGAATCCAGTTCATCGACGGTATCCGTTTGTAATAGGCTAGTTTTTTCCGCACCTTTCCACCATCATTCCATTTGTAATCGAGTGACCCTTCGGGGGACTCGAGCATTTTTGCAAACACATATTCTCCACTTGCATCCGTCACATTTTTCGCGAGATTCTCGCCCTCTCGGCTGGGATGCACCAGAAGAATTCCGGTAGAATCCATGATAAAGGGGTACCCCGTTGTCCCAATTCTCGCCGAAAGAATCGTTTCCCGCACTTCATCCATGTCCAGCATTGAATAGAATTCAGTGCGATATGAAGATGCCGATATGATCCAGTCCCAGGGTTCGAAGTAGGACATCGATAAGGATTTGGGCCGTTTGTTTCTTTCCCCGGGGTTTTTCCACCGGTACTCGAGATAGCCCGTTTTACTTTTGGTCTGGTTACGAATGAAGGCATATTTGGAAAGATCGACTCCATGGAGGGCATCCTTTGGATGGACGCGGATTATTCCCCGCGAATCGACAGCATAGATGTATCCCGAGTCTCCGATCCTCTGGGAAAGCAATGCGGCTGCCGCCGATTTCTTCGCCTCCTCCTCGGTCATTTTTCCTGCGGTATATAGCTCATGAAAATGCCCAACGATATCCCGATTCTTCTCAGCTATTCCCCGCAGGTAGTTCTGGATTACTGCGGACACGTGGTTTTCCGTTTGCCGACTGATCAGATCCGCCAAAGACGTGAGTTGTGAGTGAAGGTCTCGTTTGCTCTGTCTCTGGACGCTTATATAAAGGGCGATAGTTAGGCCGGCGATCACCACCAGGGCGGTTGCCGATGACCACACAATGAGTTTTGTTCTGATTCTCATGGGACTCCAAAGGGCTGCAGTTTTCTGACATTCTGATTATACGACCACAGCCGGTCTCATTCAACACTAACGGTCCTCGCCGACCACCCTGCAAGTGCTTTCTGCATCCATGGATCGGCTTTGATACCCACGCCCTGAGCGGAGAATGGTTCAGATTGTATTTTGGTTGTATATGATGCATAATTACGATGAGAACTATTTGCAGAACCCGCTGTACCGTGATGTTTTTCAGAAGACCCGGGTATTGAGAAAACCGATCTCCGGGATTGTCTCCAGCTACCATGAACTTCCTTACATTCTGGTAACTCCCGACAACGAGGATACGTCGCAAACAGTGGAGATCAATGGAAAAGTAAGCGTTTCGCCAAAGTTCGTTATCTCACCGCAGCAGCTCGGTGAAACATTTGGGGAAGTGTTTGACCCTGAAACTTTCGACAACCAGATTGTCGGGCGCGTTTTTGCATTCGCGCACGGTAAAAACAAGAATCTGAAAGTAACCAGTGACTACCTCAAGATAACCAATATCGGCAAGGAAGCACAGGAACATCTGACAGATCTTGAGGATCGGCTCATGCGGGAAGAGAATGTCCGGACCGCGCTTGTTTTCGGCCCGGCCTTTCAGCACTACCCTATCTCGATCGACCGATTCATTACCGAAATTGTAGATCGTGAGTTCAGGGCCTGATTTTTACGCTCGCACTGAGGAGGCGCCATGTACGAGAAACCACAATATCTTACACCCGACGGTTATCGCCGCGCTCCTCAAAATCCCCTTAAACGAAAGCAGCTTCAGGAAAAAAACCAAAACTTCTCTGCTCGACAGAAAAAGCGCAAGACGCTTGGAGTAAAGAAACTTTCCCCCGAGGCTGCAAAGCTCATTGCCGATGCAATACGAGTGATGTTGCATTCGTGAGGGAAGCTCCCCGAAACTCCCATCTATCACCGGCGCATTGCTATCGTAATCGCCTCATTCGGTGCTCCCATGAAACTCCACAACAAGTTTGATTATCTGTACCTTTGTGATAACAAGCTCTGCACCGCCCCTGTCTCAGATTGAGGT
>JBEPYC010000089.1:0-11605 GCA_041641555.1 Chitinivibrionales bacterium
TGAAGGGAATACTGAGGGTAACCGCCCAGTGTCGAGACCCCGTAGAAAATCGCTCCCACTGCAAGGGTTACCATATTCCCTGTCCGAATTGCGCGTCGAAAAAACAGAAAAGCAAATGGGAACCAGGCAATGACGTATACAAAAATCGTGTGGATTATGTGCAGGCTTACATATCCCGTAAACATCCCTGCCGCAGCACAGAAAAGGGAGGCAGACCTTGATAATTCGAATTCACGGCTGAGCAGATAGAATCCGATTCCCAGCACAAGGACATGGAGCAAAACATACCAGGTAAGCAGAAGAGAACCTGGACCGAAGAGAACACCGAACAGGAGCAGAATCCAGTGGGGCGGATAGAAAAGAGTCGTTTGCGGGTCAGAATAAAACGGCATACCACTGAACTCAAAAGGAGTCCAGAAGGGAAAGGAAAGTTGTTTGAGCGACTTTACCGCAAAGACAAAATTCGGAAAGGCCTGCTCCCGGAAATCTTCCCAGAGATAACACTGTGCGCTCAAGAGCCGTCCGTAAAAGACACTCCAGAGCACGATCAGCCCTGCCAGAAAAAGCAGATCGCGCTTGTGGTCTCGTGCGAAAACAAAAACTTTGGTAAAAACGCCCTTGATCATCTCAATGCCTTCAGGGTAGAACAAACAACTTCTGATCAGTTCGACTGTTTCTCTTTTTCGTGCACGACCTCACCGAACGCCCACAAATGGGATGCAGAATAATTCGCAACGGTACCGAGTGCAATACCAAAAAGATTCGCGACATGCGGGGACATTCCGGCAAGCTCCGTCAAAAGAACCAGCAGTCCCCAGTTGATCACCAGAGCCACCATTCCCGAAGACAGGTTGAATCTCCAGAATCTTCGGAATACATCCCTTTTCCGGTGGACTTTTCGATCTCGCCATGTCCATAAATGGTTCAGGACAAAATTACTGCAAATCGCCGATTCGATCGCGATAAGACTGGCAAGGCGGTAATCCACCCCGCCGAACTCGGAAAGCACATAGAGCAATCCCGAATTCACCAGGACGCCGGATGCACCTACCAATCCGAATTTGGCAAACCTCTTGAGGCCACCTGTAAGATATACCGGAAAAGAGGATGTTTTGACCATCGTCACAAAATACTTTCAGTCGAGTGGACTGCGAAAACTCCAGCAGCTCCTAACGCAGGTGAAATCAATGGCAAAGCAGCATCACATGTATTTTACGAAGTTGCTCACCTTTTGAATGCAGTAATTCTGGCTTTGGACTGACTCACGATGAAAACCTTTTCGGCTCTGTTATTATCGATTCGGCCACGGCAATGGACAAAGAACCTCCTGGTTTTTGCCGCGCTCATTTTTTCCCGCAACCTTTTTGAACTGGATCAAACACTTCGGGTCATCGCGGCCTTTATACTTTTTTCGTCCGGCTCAGGTACGATATACATCCTCAATGACCTTATTGACATTAAGCAAGACCGGCTTCATCCCCTCAAATCACTCCGTCCGATAGCCTCAGGTGCTCTTCCGACAGGAGTTGCCATTTTCTCTATGGCAGTTATAGGTATACTGACGATGGCCGGGGCATGGTTTCTTGGGCTCCCTTTCTTTATAATCACTACTGCCTATCTGCTTATGCAAGTGTGGTACTGTCTTGGTCTCAAGCATGTGGTGATAGTCGATGTATTCGTTCTTGCATTCGGATTTGTGTTTCGAGTAATTGCCGGCGGTGTCGTGATTGGAGTCGAAATATCTCCCTGGCTCCTGATTTGTACTATCCTGCTGTCTCTTTTCCTGGCACTGAACAAGCGTCGACATGAGCTGGTCACATTGGAAGCCAGTGCAGTGAGCCACCGGAGAGTACTGGAGCACTATTCGCCCTATCTGCTGGATCAGATGATTTCAGTGGTTACAGCATCGACGGTTGTCGCATACGCATTGTATACCATGTCGGAACAGACGATCGAGAAATTTGGGACTTCAAATCTTGTCCTTACACTGCCCTTTGTTTTGTATGGTATTTTTCGATATCTGTACCTGGTGCACCAGAAAAAGGAAGGTGGGAGTCCCGAGCTTACCCTCCTGACCGATCTCCCGCTTCTTGCCGACATATTTCTCTGGGCACTGGTGTCGGTGATCATCGTGTATCGTTAATCCTTTACGTCAGAAAAGGTTTTGAGATTATGTCATCAACGGTAGCTATCGTGAGAACATCACCCCAGTCGGTGCTCGCCGACTATCACCGCCTGATGAATCTGGCGGGTTACCAGCAGGAGGTCGATCGAAATGTCGATACTGCCCTGAAGGTAAATATCAGCTGGCATTTCTTTTATCCGGGGAGCTCGACAACGCCCTGGCAGCTGGATGGCGTTATCAGAGCGATGAAGCGTGATGGGTACTCTTCGGATCTGATCCATGCCTGCCACAATCGCACCGTAGTTATCGATGCGCATCTTGGGGAAGCGGAGAACAAGCAACTTCCTGTGGTGCAGGCTCATAATCTTCGGAATGTTCACCTGTACGAAGGCGAAGAGTGGATTAACATCCGTGATGCGGTCGGAGATTTGACCAAAGACTTCCTCTGCCTGGATAAGGTTTATCCAAACGGATTCCAGATTCCTAAACGGTTCATCGGGGAAAACATCATACATCTTCCCACTGTGAAGACACATATCTTCACCACCACGACCGGCGCTATGAAAAATGCGTTCGGCGGACTGCTCAACGAACGAAGGCACTGGACTCATCCGGTCATTCACGAAACGCTGGTCGATCTTCTGATGATTCAAAAGAGAATCCATCGCGGGGTTTTTGCTGTGATGGACGGTACATTTGCCGGTGATGGTCCCGGACCCCGGTGCATGGTTCCTTATATAAAGAACGTTCTTCTCGCCTCTTCGGACCAGGTGGCAATCGATGCTGTTGCGGCACACCTGATGGGCTTTGATCCGATCAAGGATATCAAGTTTATCCGTCTCGGCCACGACCTGGGTCTGGGTTGCGGCGACCTCAAGAAGATGAACATCGTTGGAGATACCGATGTTCTCGACCAGAGCTGGGAGTTTGAAGGGCCCTACAAAAAGATGACCTTCGCCAGCAAAATGCAGCACAAGATTTACTGGGGCCCGCTGAAACGACCACTGGAGTGGACACTCAAAACTGTTATGGCTCCCTGGTCATATATTGCAAGTGTTCTGTACCACGACTGGTACTGGTATCCTCAACATCTTCAACGTGTCGATCAGGTGCTTCACAGCGATTGGGGCCGACTGTTTGCCAATTGGGAAGTGACAGAGCTTCCCCCTGACGACCTGGAGACCACCGGGTGGACCGATGTCGGTGCGACACCACCCCGACTGGATAAAAAAAGCATCAAAATGGCATCGAAATCGATGCGGGTGCTGATGCATGCGATCCGCGAAGCACCGGAGTTCAGCGCCGGTAAAAAGTAGGGGTCGACCCTCTGCAGAATCATTCTTCCCCAGAGACCACATAAAAAAAGGGACCCCTGCTCAAAGCAGCCGGGTCCCGTTTTATTTCGTCCGTCACCGGACGGGTACTGAATGGTTCTGTTCAACTGTCCGAAGGAGCCACCGTGGGAACTGAATCTTCGGCTTTGCTTTTCTGGAGCAAAGAAATCATCTGCGAAGCACGGCGGTCGCCGGGATGTGACTCCTGAAATTTTTTCATCACATCGATGGCACTATCGTACTCACCTTTTTCCTCAAGGCTCCGCGCCAAAAGGAGATGAGCATCCCAGGGGTTGGAATCGACGTTTACCAGCTTTCTCCAGACATTGTTCGCTTCATCGGTTTGCCCCATTGCGGAAAGCGCCTGCCCGAGACTCTTGAGATACTCCGGATTATTCGGTTCGATTTCAAGCGCCTCCCGGGCCCGGTTTTCAGCCTGGTCATACAAGCCGTGGGCCATCAGCATTTCCTGTCGAAGCATTCGCCAACGCCACTCGTATGGCATCAGACTGATACACTGATCCATCTTCCCGATTGCCAGATCGAGTTTCTCCTGGTATTCTTTCCGGGTCGCCGCGAGTTCCGCACTGGCTTCCTGATTTGTTTCACCTGCACCCTGCTCGAGTGCTTCGATTCTTTGTTTCAAATCGGAAAGCGGCTGGCGAAGCGCCATGGCGACCTGGATATACCCGGCGGCATAGTTGGTAAGCAGTTTGTACGATGTCTCGTTCATGTTCGCATCACCATCACCAAGACCTCGAAAGTTATAAACCTTATCCAGCAAGAAAACCGTCTTGTCGATATCGATTCTCTCCGAAGCAGGTACCTGCTCAGGATTGAGACGATATACCAGCCCTTCCATCTGGAGATAAGGATCGAGCCCCATCTTTCCGTCATTGGAAACAGTCACGGCAAAGTAAATCGGTTTCCGCCACGCGTTTGCATCGACAATATGAAGTACCATTTTGTCCTGCACCCGAAGAGCGTTCTTTTCCTCTCGACTGGGGAGTCGAACGGTGATGTTTGCCCTGCTCATGGTGTAATCGACCGGCTGTTCGAACCGATTTGCTTCATGAGTAAGACCATCGATCTGCTCATCGGAGAAATTGATCGGCACTTTCGGCTCTAAATCTTTGAGCTGCTTGATATACCAGTTGGTATTGAGCAGGCTCAGGTTCACTATTCGGACATCCTTCCGAATGCCGTAGGCCTCCTGTAATGCCCATAGCGGGAACGTGTCATTATCGCCATTGGTAAACAGAATGCCGTCTTTATCGCATGACATCAGAAGATTGTAGGCATAATCATACGGTACATAGTCACCTGCACGCGATGCCGAGGAGAAGTTCTGGGTAAGAGGTATTGCCGGAGAGACGGCAAGCAACACCGCAATGATCGGTGCCAGTGTGGTCCGGAAAAACCGATCCTTGTTGGTGAACAGGAAGTGAAGCAGACAGCTTGCGGCAATCCCCATCCACACCCCGAGGAACATGAATCCGGGGGTGAAGAAATAGTCTCGCACGCGCACCTCACGATGCACCGGTGGGGGCATCTGAATCTGGGCTTCGGCCTGCTGACGAGACATTCCCTGTTGCATTGCACGCTGAACCATTGATTGCCAGTAATCGAAATCGCGCCGTTCGAGCCTGGTGCCATCGGCAAAGTTCATATAGAAAACAAGGCCTATCGTTCCCAGAATGACCATAGTAATCATCAGGATCGCTACGTTTCTGTTTCTTTTGAACAGATAAAACCAGCCAAAGAACATGAAAAACGTGGGGACCAGATAAATGATCAAGCGGGAGAGACCGCCCAGGGCACCCCAATTTTCAAAGACGCTCGCTGTACGATCGACTTCAGGCCCACCCCCGAAATGAAAGAACTGTGTGAGGTGAAAACCACCAAAGCCCATGTTGCTGTCCACACCAAACTGTTTCAGAAGTGATCCACGACGCCAGAACATTCGCGTGATCATGTTCTCCGAGCCATACTGTTTACGTTCCAGAAACGCTCGAAGCGCCTGCCAGTCGTCTGGATGGTTTTCATTGATGATCGGTTCGAGCGCAGAACGAATCGGGATGAAAAGATGCACCGAGTATCCGAGCAAAGCGACAAACGAGAGCCAGAACACAAAGCGCCATTTCCTCTGATTCGCACCTTCGAACAAAGACATGACAAATGTGAAGGCAATCAGAATGGGTCCAATCCAGAAAAACCAGCTAATTGCAAACATCACCGACATCAGGAGGAAACCAACAACCCATAACCGCCAGTCGGTACGTTTTTCTTTATCCACAAGCAGAATAAACAGCCCGACGGGAGCCATTGTCATCATGGTGAACATGTGGATACCTATACCAAGAAAGACAAGGTAGGCGATCAGCAGAAGGTAGCGGTCCCGAGTGGGACTCTTGCTGTCAGCCCATTTAAGTGCCAGCCAGGTGCCGATCACCACAATGAGCATCGATGGCATGATGACCTCGGCTTCAACGCAACTGAACCAGTAGGTACTGCCAAATCCCGCGAAAAGCGCTCCTACGACACCGCCGGTGTAAGTTGTAATCTTTTTCCAGGTTGTATCGGGTTTACCCATCCAGAGCGTCGTAACTCTGACGATGAGCAAATACAGCATCATTGCGGTAAAGGCACCTGAAATAGACGAAATCAGATTAATCCGATACCCAACATCGTTAAAGAACCCCAGAAGTATAGAGGTAGCCCGTCCGAGAAGGACATAGAGAGGATTGCCAGGGGGATGTGGGATGCCCAGTGAGTGGGCCGCCCCAATATACTCACCGCAGTCCCAGAAGGGGACCGTCGGAGCAACAGTCATGACATAAACCGCCAGGGTAATACCAAAGACCAGCAGCGCGAATGCCCGATTGTAACGGGTATGCGTTAGATCCATTATCCTTCGTATCCTTTCCTCAGGCCAGTGCGGCCAGATCAAAAGGGTGGTCGAATGAACATTTATTCGGAATGATTATTTATACGTGTTGTGCCGAAAAAGGTCCGGCGATTCTTCAATTAGTACGATCAGGCTGCCAATTCCTTGCGAATAGAATCCAGAATTCCATTCACGAACTTCCCCGATTCTTCGGTTCCGTATAGTTTGGCAATTTCAACGGCTTCGTCTATTACTACTTTATAGGGAACTTCACCAGAGATCAGCTCAGAAACCGCAATGCGAAGAACGTTGCGATCAGTCGCTGCCATCCTCCGAAGTTCCCAGTTGGCTGCATGCCGCTGAACAAGTTTGTCGATCTTTTCTTTGTCGGCCACTACCGACTCAAAGATGGTCTGCGCATATTCAATGCACTGAGAGTCATATTCCAGTGCTGTCGAGATCGATGCAAGCGCTCCCTTTGTATCCTCGTCGCCCGTTATCTCGAAGGCATACAAAGCCTGGAGGGCCAGCTCCCGTGATTTTCTACGTGTCTGCATGTCCTGTAGGCCCTGTTCCAACCTTGTGTGTGATGTCGATTTTTAAAGCAACCAGAAAAATCGTTTCCCGGTGAGACCCAAAACTACAATTTTGAGAAAAGATCCGACATTTCGATTGCACCCAGGGCTGCATCCCACCCCTTGTTTCCTGATTTGGTGCCTGCCCGTTCTACTGCCTGTTCGATAGTATCCGTGGTGAGTACGCCGAAAACTACTGGAATATTCGACTCGAGACTTACCGCAGCAACCCCCTTGGATACCTCAGCAGCGACATAATCAAAGTGAGGGGTACTCCCTCGAATAACTGCACCAAGACACACGACGGCGTCATACTTACCCGAGAGTGCCATTTTTTTGGCTGCAACAGGGATTTCAAAAGCCCCTGGAACCCAGGCGATCGTGATGTTTTCTCCCGAGGCGTTATGCCGAACAAGACAATCGATGGCTCCCTCAAGCAGCTTTCGGGTAATCAATTCGTTAAACCTGCTCACAACCAGCCCGAAGCGCTTTCCGGACGCATTGAGCACGCCTTCAATTACGGCTGACATAGGCTCCCTCCTTCGAGCATGTGACCCAATTTAGACATTTTAGTCGAAAGGTATTTTTCGTTTTCCTTGCGTGGCGCAATCTCAATAGATAGACGCTCAACTATTTCTATCCCGTAACCCTCCAATCCCACGATCTTTCGGGGATTGTTGGTCATCAATCTGATTTTCCTGACACCGAGATCCGCCAGTATTTGCGCCCCGATCCCGTAATCCCTGAGGTCAGCGGCAAACCCAAGCTTCTCATTGGCTTCGACCGTATCCATACCTTCTTCCTGAAGGGAATATGCCCGAATTTTGTTTAAAAGACCTATCCCGCGACCTTCCTGCCGAAGATACAGGATTGCACCGCCTTCCTTACCGATCAATCGCATGGCAGTGTGAAGCTGCTCACCACAGTCGCAGCGATATGAACCAAAAAGATCACCGGTAAAGCACTCCGAATGCACACGTACCAGGGTTGGCTTTTCAGGATCGATATCACCCTTTTGAAGAACGATGTGCGTCAGGTTTCTGGTGGTGTCCTCGTAGCATTTGATGCGGAAGTTTCCGTATTGCGTGGGAATGTCGGCCGCCGCTTCACAGCGGACGAAACGCTCGTGGGCCGTTCGATACCGAATCAGATCAGCCACAGAGATAATAGGCATTTTGTGAGTATGAGAAAACTTTTTGAGATCGGGCATCCTCGCCATCGTACCGTCTTCGTTCATGATCTCGCAAATCACTCCGGCAGGAGACAGGCCCGCGAGACGAGCCAGATCCACAACAGCTTCGGTCTGGCCACATCGAACCAGTACTCCACCTTCGCGCGCACGAATCGGGAACATGTGACCCGGTTTAACGAAATCCGCCGGTTTTGCCGATGGATCGACGAGTTTTCGGACGGTAACCGCCCGGTCACCTGCCGATATTCCCGTCGTAGTCCCTTCCCGCGCTTCGACTGAGACCGCAAAAGCTGTCTCGAAACGTGACGAATTCTCAGCAACCATCATGGGAATCTGCAAATCATCGAGTCTCTTACCTTCAAGAGCAGTACAGATAAGACCTCGTCCATGGGTAGCCATGAAGTTGATCTTTTCGGCAGTACACATTTCTGCTGCGCAGGCCAGATCACCTTCATTCTCCCGGCTCTCGTCATCGACGATGATCACGAGTTTGCCCTGGCGAAACTCATCTATGACTTTTTCTATATCTTTCAGCGATTTCAATAGCCGAAGGCCTCCAATTTGCCGAGTAACCCCGAATCCGAACTGGATTTGGGGTTTTCGGACATGAACTGATCGGTAGATTCTTTGCCGTATTTGAGGAGATGGAAAATATATCGAGCCAGAATATCACATTCAATATTGATCTGATCACCCGCTCTCTTGCTCAGGATATTTGTCGCTCCCAGTGTATGAGGAACAAGCGAAACATCAATCGTGCTTCCCGTGCTGCGGGCAATGGTGAGACTGACACCATCCAGAGTAACCGAACCCTTCTCTGCCATGAATTTGCCAAGATCCCCCGGGACCTGGATCGTGCGTACCACCGCTGCCCCTACTTTTGCATCTCGGAGTATCGAACCGATACCATCGACATGACCCGCAACAAAATGCCCTCCCATCCGGTCCATCGGACGAAGCGCTCGTTCAAGGTTCACCATGTGGCCGGAACGAAGTTTACCGAGAGTACTTCTATCCAGCGTCTCCTTCACAGCGGTAAAGCGTACCGAGTCCCGCTGAAACGACTCGACCGTCAAGCAAACCCCGTTTACCGCAACTGAATCACCCACACCTACCTCAAATGGTCTCTTCTGGGGTATTACGTGCAGAAGCACGGCTTCTTGTGCGGGCTCTATCGATCGAATAGATCCCGTTGTCTCGACCAATCCGGTAAACACTATACCTCCCTGGGGAACGTCCCGCTCACCACAAAATCACTGCCGAGTTTTTCAAGTTCCGGATACTGAAGCTCCTGGGCGTGGGCCAATTGGAGTCCCGAGCTGAATCTGATTCCCTCTAACCCGGCCCCTATAATTTTATTTCCATAGCACAGATGTGCCCGGTTCACGAAGTTGTTTTCCAACAGAAAAGATGCCAGCTGCGATCCGCCTTCGACCATTACCGAGCTGATTCCTTCCTCGAATGCCATTTTCAAAAAAACATGCATGCCCGAAACGGGATCTCCGGCACCTGTATGCCAGACCTCAACGCCGTCTTCTCGTTTCTTTTTCTCCTGTTTTTTACCCTGAAGTACAACCACAACGCTGCGGACATCCTTGGCCATGCCAACGAATTTCGATTTTGGGGGTACCTTTGTGCTGGAGCAGATAACAAATCGTACGGGAGACACTCCTTGCACCAGACGCACCGTGAGTTCAGGATTGTCAGCCCGAAGAGTCCCGGCCCCAACTGCTATTCCCGCATGTTTTCGTCGTAACTCATGAACGAACTTTCGCGTCGGCTCCGTAGTTATCCACTTTGAGGTTCCTCGCTCGTCGGCAATGCGGCCATCCAGCGTCATTGCCAGTTTCAGGGTCACCCACGATGACTGCCGGGAAAGGGACCAGAAATAGTCTTCGTTCAACCGGTACGCTTCGTCACGCAGAAGGCCCACCTGTACGGTGATTCCGCGCCGCCGAAGACGGGCGATGCCCTTGTTACGCACCAGCGGATTAGCGTCGCCGACCCCTACAACCACTCTCCGTATGCCCGCTTCGATAATAGCATCGGTGCACGGCGGCGTTCTCCCAAAATGGCAGCACGGCTCCAATGTCACATAGAGCGTCCCACCACGTGCCGCACCTGATGCAGCCAGAAGCGCATGGCGCTCCGCATGCGGCCCGCCACAGTACGAAGTCGCTCCTTCGCCAACCACCCGGCCATCACTTTCAACAACCGCCCCTACGGCAGGATTTGGATGTGTGGTACCCTTTACCGAATCCGCGAGCTCCAGAGCTCGCCGCATTCGCGTAATGTCGGTCTGGGTAAATCGGCTCACGACTACAACCTGGTTACAGTTTACTAAAAGAAAAGAAAATACCACATGCGGGATGCTTCGGCAAAATCAGGGCATTCCAACCGGTATGCGAGCTTATGTATTTTAATGTTTATATGACTTCCCATTCTTCCCAGAGATCGACCATTCTGACGTTTATGGCCCGAAAAGCGGACCCATCGGCCTGCTATGCCCTTTTCGGCGCCAGGCTCCGAGATACATATACCGGGTTACGCGAGGCTGGCCAAACAGATGCCGAAGCGCAGAAGCAGACCATTTCTTTAGCACGAAGGCTCATGCGAGCGTTCGCCTACAGCTCGAGCAAGCTTACCGCCGATGAATGCTTCGAGAAAACAGCCGGCGAGATCTCGATCCCGGCCACGTCGGAAACATCCACGCCTTCGGCACAGATTTCCGACAATGACATCAGTACCCTCAATGACACTATCCAGGGTAATCTGCAACGGGAATACAGCCTGATAGTAAAACAGGCCCACTCCCCCGGCGCTAAGCTCTACCGCCTTGTACGAGCAGTCTATTCGCGTCCGCTCACTGCGACTGCGGGAGCTGCCATTTCCCTTGCTGTTGTTCTGTACGGTTTCCTTCATGTTTCCGAAAGCAGCCTCTCGGTTACTTATGTGACTCGCAACGGAGATCAGTACTACGTTCATATTCCGGTCCATTCCGGTCAGGATGCGCCGGAAAGTGATCAGGCTCCAGGCGTAAACCGCTTCGCTGACCACGATAGCCTTGCTTCGGACACTACTGGGGAAATCACCACGAACGATGAAAAAGAAAAAGTGGAATCGCGTGCGAAATCTGCCCCGAGGAGAAAAAAAACCTCACGAAAACCCCGCCCGACTCGTCCGGCAAAATCGGTGGCGGCAGAAGCTTCAACAAAACCAAGGGTTTCTTCAAAGCCTGCTGCACCCCGCAAAACCAGATCTCAGATTCCCGAACCCCCAAAAAAAATCACGCAAAGCCCCAAACCCGCCGCGCCCCCGGCCGCCGCGAATACGCCGGAAACAACGCCTGAGCCAGAAACTTCGCCACCGCCAAACGAAACTTCGCCGGCAAAGCCGGAACAGGAAACCTCAGCTGCTCCTTCGGCGGCACGTCCTGGTTCCAACACCTCCAGCTCCAGTGCATCAGTATCCGAATCGGCATCATCGTTGAAG
>JBEPYC010000090.1:0-11595 GCA_041641555.1 Chitinivibrionales bacterium
CCAGGAGGCCGTTACGATGAAGACTTTGTTGATGCCGAAAGTCGAAACCTGTGATGCTACCGATTGCGCCTACAATGTCGAAGGCGTGTGCCATACGATGGCGATTAACGTTGCAGGACCGACCCCGACCTGCAACACCTATACCCCGGGAGAGTCCAAAGCAGGTATTGAATTCATTGTAGCCGGTGTAGGATCCTGCAGTATGAAAGACTGTGTATACAACGAACACCTTGAATGTACACAAGAGAACGTTCACATTGCCGGTAAAGGCGATCAGACGCTCTGTAACAGCTATACTCAAAGATAATGTTTAACCGACGAGGAGGTCCCCATGAAGCACCTCGGAACTGCCATCCTATTCATGACACTTATCGTCGTGTCTGGCAGGAGCCAAGAAAACGAAGAGAGTACGGTCATTGTCGACAATTTCGAACGGATTCTGTACAACCCGACTGCGCACATCGGTGAAGAAGTTATCTGGGGAGGATCGGTCATCGATGCCTCGGAAGTGCCCGGAGGAGCAGAGCTTATGATCAGCGAAATTCCTTTGGAGTTTCTTGGAGAAGCCGAAGGTCCGGATTTATCGCGAGGAAGGTTTATCGTGCGCTCCCAGGACACGACGCTTATCGAACGCTTCAAGATAGATGACCTGGTGATTGTAACCGGAAAAGTAGAGGGAAGTACTTCTCGTCCACTGGGAAAGGACAAACAATACACCTATCCTGTCATATCGATCGAGGTGATCCATCCCTGCTATCGTGCGTATGGGTATGGGTACCGCCGAGAGGGAAAGGACAAACTGACCAAGTTCGAAGGGCCATTTTGCGTTGATCCCGAAACCGAGGAGAAACACAGCCCCAAAGACCATCATAAGTACGATAAGTAAGGGTTTATTCTCTTCCCAGAGCAGCTTCCAGGTGCCATTGGTAGTGACCTTTAAACATGGGCCGCATCTCGGAGTGCTGGAGCATGTGAAATACTCTGTTTTCAGCACGTCTGAAAATTCGAGAGTATAACCCCTCCGCCTTTATTTCGGCGGGGAGTGACTGTTTGACGATCCCCTGCTGGATTGTCCAGAGAAAGAGAGGATAGTATTGGAAATCCCGAAGTGTCACCAGGGTGTCTATCGAATAGGTTGAATCCGGAACGGGCTCCAGCAGGTGGAATTGATGACGAACTAAGCGGTTGTACCGTTTGAGGCTGTAGGAATTGAGTTCGAACCGGGGAATGTTGTGGGCTAATCGATCCCGAAACCGGTCGGTAAAAAAACTCTTTCGGTGAAAACACAGCCGTTCCTCACATTCAAGAAACCAGTAGTAGGGGTTGGTCGGATAGACATCCTGGAGTCTGTCAAGATACAAATATTTTTCTTCTGCCAGATGACCAAAATAAGGCGAAAGAAATCGGATCAGGTAGAGCCGGGCAGCTGTGGAGGTATATCTGCCTTCTTGTGCACATTTTCTTAAATGCGAGAGCCCTTCGTCCAGTCTCAGATCGGTTCCGAAAAGCTTGAGACCTTTTCGCACGACTTCCGGGGCCTTTGCGATGGTGCAATGAAATATACCCAGGCCCAGAAAAGCATCGGCAAATGAAGAATCCTCTTCCAGAACCGATTCCAGAATACCGAATGCCTCGTGTCCCGCGGAAAAGGCACTCAGCGGGTTATCGAACATGTTCAACGTTGCAGAGTATCCAAGAAGACCGCCTCGAATAAAACCCAAGGTGGTCAGGAACGTGTCCTTTTCAGCCAGGCTTTCACATACGGAAAGCCCTTCTGTTTTGAGTGAATCGATCGCGCGAACAAGGCCTATACGATCCTCCTCGGATTCATACTCGCCGTTTTGGACTCTCAGAACAGCAGAGGAAAGCTCAAGCAACACCCCTAAAGGTGGCAAGCTGCGGTCGCGCTCAATCTGACCCAGTCGCAGAGCAGTCGCTGCAGCGCTGTCCCACTGGAACCGATGTACATAAGACAAGTAACCACGGGCCAGACTGTCCTGGGACAAAGAAATGCCGGGGTACAAATCCAGACTTGCCGTATCGGTTGCAGCGAATGATCGGCCGCTGAAGATCACGAACAGAAACAACAGAATTGCGAACGTGGTAGCTGTATGGGGGGCACTGCGTGGCTTCATTGGGCTCCTAAAATACTCCCGGCCACACGAATATATAAAAAGAAAGCCCCATCGGATACAACGAAGAATCTGGAAACGGTTCCTTCATCCATGTCCGTTGAACCGAGGGGCTCTCTCGCGGAGGGCTTTGTGCACCGTCTTGTGTGTCTGAGCTATCTACGCCGGTCGTTGCGCCTGTGATATCTTGAGCTTTCGACAGGTCGCAACACAAGCGTAGGAAAGCGATCTACACAGTTAGTCTACACGGCTCCTTTCAAAGCGAAACCAAATCTTCGGTAGTCATAAGTTCAGGAGCTTCATCCTTGAGCTTTCGTACCGCCCGTTCTCTGAGCTGCCGAACCCTTTCCCGCGTAAGGCCCAGCCTTCGCCCGATTTCATCGAGAGTGGTTCGGGACTCTCTCCCGACACCGTAGTACAATCGAAGGATTTCACGCTCTCTGGGTTCGAGGCAGTCGAGAAGTCGTAGAACGGCTCGCTTCGAGGATTCCTCTTCGATCCGCTCATCGGGTAATTCGATATTCTCGTCTTCCACGACTTCGCCAAACGACGAAGCACTCTCCATGCCGATTGGTCCCTCGAGCGAAACAGACTTCTGCATAATCCGATCGGCGATTTCAACAGCATTGAGAGAAATCTTCAGTTCACTTGCGATTTCCTCTTTGAGAGGCTGACGATGGAGTTTTTGCTCCAACCGTTCTTCGGCCTTACCCAGCTTGTGCAAAGCGCCGGCCTGATTCGGAGGAAGCCGATAAATTCGAGACTGGTCTGCCAGAGCCTGCAGTATTGCCTGCCGGATCCACCATACCGCGTAGGAGATGAATCGGAAATTCTTCTTTTCATCGAAGCGGCGGGCCGCCTTGATCAAGCCGATATTGCCTTCGTTGATCAGATCCCCAAGTGCAACACCCTGACCCTCGTAGTTTTTGGCGACGCTCACCACGAATCGGAGGTTAGCTTTCACCAGTTCACGAAGAGCCTCCCGATCTCCTTTCCGGATCCGGGCCGCCAGTTTTCCTTCACGCTCAGACGACAAGGGCTGGTACTTGGAAATATCCTTCATGTAAAGGCTGAGATAATCCTCATCTGCAAATGCATCTTTGGATGCCCGCGCCTCGACATAGTTGTCGATACGACGCTTTCTCCCTCGCTTGGAAGTGCCGGATCCTTTCTTCCGTCCACGCCGAGGTTTCAGCTTTTCCTTCTCGTCTCCCCGCACTGTTCCAGGTAGCAAGTCACGCACGATTTCCGTGTCTCCTTTCACGCTCTGTGAGACGGAATAATGCCGCCATCACACCACAACGGAAACGAAATTGCCCGGTGGCAACCATTCCCCATTTTTTCAATGCTCACAATCAAAAACTGTAGAGTCCGAATCAAAGGATTCGATTTCGCTCGTGGTGCCGTCAGCGGCAGACAAGAGCAGGGAGCGCTCCAGGATTACCCTGGCCCGCGCTCATCATGCCCTTTGCCCTACGGTTTCCATTCTAACCTTTTTCTTCAATCTCGTTGATTCGTTCAACCGTATACTGATCAAGATTATTCTTCAAAAGAGGTTTGAAAGAACGGTTGAGATTCAGTACTTCTTCTTCAGGTGCTTCGGAGTCGAGAATGAAAAACGATGTTGGATCATCCAAATGCCCCATCACCTCTGCATCGTCGAAACTATACGTGGCGCTCTTGCGGATTATTTTAACTTTTTCCGAAGATACCCAGCCATCTCGACCTTCACTGTCCCGGATTTTCATAGCAGCACCTCTGATACCAAGCACTACCACTCTCTCTTCGTTTTCAAGTGAGAAGAACGGTTCGGATTCTCCAACATTGCCCCTGCTCTGAAAAACCGGGACGCCATCCTCTCGTGCAACTGCATAATTCTCCTGCTTTGCATGTGCCGTTGCCAGAACACTCAACACTACACCCGCTATTAGTAAAACGTTTATTTTCAATCTATTGTTACACATTTTTTCCCTCCTTTTCAGGTGAGCCGATTCTCCTTCATTCGGCTCCAGCAAATCCCTTCTTTCTTCGTTTGCCTTTTGCCGATTATTTAGTGTTATATACAGAAAAAACGATGCCAAGAGAGAGAAAACTCCCTCCACCCCGGATTCCACAACAGTGAGATGCTGTCCTCAAGGCTTTCGGACGCTGAGCAGGGGAGAAGAAAGGAGGGTCAGGGGAGAGCACCGGCACCGCGTTGACCTTTGGCTACGCATTCAATTAGAAGCTCCCCAGGGGCACTAACGGAGCAGTTTTGTGTATGGGTGGGAGTGATCGCGGGTATACAAAAAAGCTGCCGGTGACTCGAAAATCTCCGACAGCTTTTTGTCGCGGTGTCTGAGCTGTACAGTCTTATGATCTTAAGACCTTAGAATATCCCATCGGGCGCTGCTGCGTAACGAAATGCATTACGTGAGCGCGATTGGCGTTCAGGTTACCGGTGCATTATGAACCATCTTCTCGGGATTCATCAACAAATCCACGTACTGGGTCCGGGCATACCTCCACGGATCTTCCCCGCTGCTACCGCTCAAATGTCCCTTGAAGGCATCTACGGATGCGTATCCACGCTGGCTCATCCATTCGGATACCTCCGAGAGCATCTTTTCTACCACCTGCAGTCCGTTGCGGTAAAGTGCACTTACCGTCTGAACGCACGAAGCACCCGCAAGAATCATCTTCACGACATCCTCGCCCGTGTAAATACCTGTACTGCAGCAAATGTCCGCCGACATTCTTCCTCCCAGCAAACCAGCGAATCGCAGCGGCAAACGATTATCGATGCGATGACTGAAATTGAGGGGAGAAATGTCTTTTTCCGACCAGATATCGATATCCGGCTCAAAAAAACGGTTGAATAAGACGACTCCCTGAATACCCGTCTTCTCCAGTCTCATAATTGTGTGCAGTGGATTGGTGTACGCATAACTCAATTTCACCGAAACAGGAATGGATACTTTCTTTTTGACTTCTTCCAGAATTTCGACCTGCTCTTTTTCAATCTCCTCCGCTGTCCTTCGGTAATCATCGGGAACGTGGTAGAAGTTCAGTTCCAGACCGTCGATTCCAGTATCGGCAAGCGATTGCGACCATTCGACCCACGTATCCTTTTCCACCGCATTGAGACTGCCGATAATCGGTATGTCGACCGATTCCTTGGCTTTCCTCAGCCACACGAGATGCTCATCCGGTCCAGCATGCGACACATTGGGGAAAACGGTGATCATCTCCGGATTGCGATTATTGAATTTCTCCAGGTCTTCGTCGAGTTTCGCCCGCTCCAGCTGAATCTGTTCCTCAAACAGCGACTTGGCGACCACGGCACCCACGCCTGCATCCTCCAGGCGTTTGACTTTATCTGCGTCCTTGCTCATATCACTTGCCCCGGCAATAACGGGGTTCTGCAAGTCGATGCCCATGTAAGTACTTCGCAGGTCACTCATTCTTTGGCCTCCAATCTCCTGTATAAATTTTGAATCCTGTTTTCGGTTGTGTAAGCGGTTCTTATCGACGATTATCCTGCCCCGATTAACATAAGCTGGTCGACCTTATCGGCCATAATGAAATCATTTTCCGAGAGGCCATTTATCTTATGGGTCGTGAATTCCAATACAACTTTGCGGTAATACACATGAATATCGGGGTGGTGATCCTGTTGTTCGGCCAGCCGGCCTACTTCCCTTACAAAAGCTATAGCCTCAGAGAAGCTGTCGAGCTTGTACTCTTTGCGAATACGGTGAGTTCCCTCCCGTATCAGTTCCCACCCATCCAGTTTTCCAGAGAGTTCGTCTTCTTTTTCCTGAGAAAGAGGGGGCATATCACCACTGCACGGTACGCACTTTTGGTCTTTTAACGCCATGGTATACCTTCCTGTTATAATGTTATCTGTAGGAGGACCATGTCTCATGAGAGAAAAAAAGTGGAATCTGCTTTTTCATCCCAGGAATGATCGCGGCTAAGGGCCCTCGTAAGAGAGCTGCGTTCAACCCATTAACAAACAAACCTCGTGCCAATGCGGGCTGAGGTCAAGAGATCTTCTCAACCGTATCAAGCCCGGTCCGATGTGCCGGGTTTCCGCAAGCCCTTTTCTTTTCTCTACTTGTCGGTTCTGATAAATGAAATTTTCGGAACCGCGAAGAAAGAAGAAATGATTCAAGCCAACTCGCCACCGATACTGGGAAAGCACGAGGTCGTCGTTGGCATAATTATCGCTTCCATACCAATGGAGAGAGATTATTGCCGAAATTCTAAACTGTGTAACCGTAACTACGGCAGGGTAAAAGATAGATTCGTTAACCGTGTAACCTTAATAACTTCCGAGGACGCGGACCGTCGAGGAGGGATTCAGCGGAAGGAAGACTCGAAGAGGGGCTTCTGTATTCCTTTCCCTGAGGAGATTGGCACATTGCCGACAGGAGGCGATCTGTGATTACAGAGACAATGCAGAAAGTGGCGGATATGTGGAAAGCCGATTACGCCGAGGAATGGCTGGCCGAGCTCATAGCCGCAAGGGGCAAGGAAACAATGAACAAACAGAAGACAATTATCCAGGACGTACCACGGATTTTGGTAGTCGACGACGATGAGGCGCTTCTCTTTGCATTCAAGCGGATTTTTCGTGATGTCGATGTCGCCATAGATTCCGCAGATACAATCGAAGAGACGAAGGCCCTCATTTCTCACCAGACCTACTCCCTTGTAATCACCGACCTTCGTTTTAATGACGTCAACCCTGAAGGTGGATTGGATATAATTCGCCACATCAAGCACCATTGCCCAGATACTCGTACGGTGCTTTGGACAGCTTACGGCAATCCAGAAATGGAAGAACGGATCGAAGAAGTGGGTCCCGATTTCCATCTGAAAAAGCCGGTGCCCTCCGAGCGCATTCGCGACATCATGCGTGATATCGGTGTGCTCGTTTGATAGTCCAACCACTGGAAGACACGATTTCAGCCGATCGGGTCCGCCTGATCGGTCGAACAAGTAATTTGTAATGCTTTTTAAACCTGATAACCTTTGAGTTTTTTTGATGACTGTTAAACGAGGGTCGCATAAATTCATAGTGCGCAAAGTTGGCATCCCAATTTCGGATGGAGTTGGTGAAGGAAAAGCGTGGGTGGTCGGAGCAACTGTACCAGGCGTACGGTCTCGGCGACGAATCAACCCTCGGCACCATGCGCGAGAGGAAGGCCTTGTTCGTCACGCGATCCAACTCTTGAGCTTTGTGATCGAAAACGCAATCTTTCAGGTCGCTGCGCGGGCGGGCGAAGAGCATGCGCAGATATTCGTGGCACTCAAGGAGATGCTGCATGATCCCGTCGTGCTCGAACGAATAGTAGCCTACATTCGCGAAGAGGATCTCAACGCATTCGCAGCGGTCGAAAAAGCATTCGGCGAATTCAAGAATGAACTCCAGAGCAGCTCTCTTACCCGTATTCGGGACAGGGTCCAGGATGTGATGGAAATCGAGCGAGGCCTGCTCGACGCCTTGGTAAATCCGCTATCCCTTGTCGATGAGGAAGAAGAAGAAAGCGGTAACGGGCGAAGGTGGAACCGGGTGGTGGTAAGCCGCCATCTTACTCCCCGACTGGTCATAGAGATGCGCGGTCGAAGGCTCCGGGGCATTGTGACCGAAGAAGGCGGGGAAACTTCCCACGGGGCCATTCTCTGTCGCGCGCTTGGTATTCCTGCTGTTTCTGAGGTACGGGGCATCTGGAACGAGGCGCAACGAAGAGAAACCCGGATCGCATTGGACGGTTCCACTGGCGAGGTGGTCATTTCGAGTCAGTCGACCAATCCCCTCTCCTATCTCCGGGAAACGATCGAGCCCGAAAGTGCCGTTACGGATACCGAGACCTTCAAAGAAGTTCACATATATGCAAACGTGAACCTTTCGGAACATGCGCGCCAGGCAATCGCCTCGGGTGCCGAGGGTGTTGGGCTGTATCGCACCGAACTTGAGTTCCTGGCTGCAGGAAAGTTCCTTTCAGAAAGGGAACAGGCGGTCTGCTACCGGAATCTCGTTCTCACCATGATGGGCCTGCCGGTGGTGATTCGGTTGCTGGACTTCAGCCATGACAAACTCGCACCACTGGAAGAACACGCACCCGAAGGCATCGACTTTGACGTATCACGTACGCGTTTCATGCTGAAGAACAAGCAGGTCATGAGGGCACAAGCCCGTGCAATAGCCCAGGTGGTGCCTCTGGGACCGGTCAAAGTGCTGTATCCGATGGTCGAGGATGCTGATCATTTTGCCGAACTCAAAAATGCTTTCGAGGAATCACTTGACAACGACTTTTCGGGTCAGATTCAACACGGTGCCATGTTTGAGCTGCCATCGGCCTGCGAAGATGCCGACCGTCTCTGCGAAGCGTCGGATTTTGTGAGTCTGGGCACCAACGATCTCATGCACTATCTTTTCAACATCGACCGCAACCGAGGCAAAGACCTTTTTGTCTCCCGCGAGGCCGAAGATCCACTTCTCTGGCAGACGATCGGAAAGGTGGCTGAAGCAGCCAGGAAGCACAATCTCGAAGTCACGGTTTGCGGAGAAATCGCATCGCAGCCTCGTCTGCTTCAACGATTTATCGAACTTGGAGTAATGTCAATCAGTGTGGATATTTCAAAAATCCGAAGAATCAAGGCACTCTATGAAGAGCCTATCGAACCGGCACCCGAGCCACAGGAAGAGCACACCGAAGGCGTTGTGCGCAATCCCTTTGAGTAGGATACAGCGCATATCGTTTATCCGCACTGCCCCGGCTATCCTGTTGTGCGTGGCCGTCTGTCTCTGCATATTCAGCTGTATTCCTGTCAGCCTCCACCCGATCTATGATTCCGAAAGTATCGTGTATGATTCACAGCTCGAAGGATCCTGGCTGCAGGAAGAAACGGGCGATATGTACCGATTCGTAAAAGACGACGACCGGTACAAACTGTATGTAGGAGGTAAGAACGATACCAGTTCCTACTTTTATGCACATCTGACCGAAATCGATAACCATCGTTTTATAGATCTCTTTCCCGCCCGGCTGGACACCGCTCTTTCCCAGTACCTTCTCCTGCATTTCGTACCGGTTCATTCCTTTGCGCTAATCGATTCGATAGGAGATGATGCAGTCACGATATCGCCGATATCTCTGAACTGGCTGACCACACTGGTAAAGCGGGACAGATTCGGGGCCGCGTATGAGTCGGTTTCGGGCTTCACCGTGTTCACCGCAAAAACCGCAAGAATGCGCACGATTCTGCGTAAAGCTCTGAGGCAAAAAGAACAGGCCTTTGCCGAACCGTACCGGTTGGAACGACAGTTGTAGGTCGTATCTTCCGAGATGTATTGCTTTTCTGGTATGCACCGTGAGCAGCTCGGAAGGAGGAATAAAACCATGAAAGATCGAGTAGACAGATTGCTCGATCAGCTACATCGGGGCGATCAGGTTTCGAAAGTCCAGGCTATCGAACATCTTGGCGCATCCGGTGCTAAAAAAGCTGTTAGACCACTCGTCCAGGCTCTCGAACACGCGCTTCATCGCTACGAAGAACGTTTTCTCGTACCACCACTGGTTAAAGCACTCGGAAACCTCCGTGCTCACGAAGCGCGTCACGTCCTTTTTCGTGCCTTGCGCAGCGAGTTTCATTACGTAAAATCCGATGCAGCAGAGGCACTTGGGCACATCGGTGGTAATCCTCGAACGGTTCGAGAACTGGCCAAAGCACTACATACGACCCGGGAGCGCGAAGCCCGAAAACATATTATCGATGGTCTGGCCGAGGCCGATGGCAAGCAGAGCATCACCCCTCTTGCTGAAGCAGCGGTCGAAGACCCGGACCCTGAGGTCCGGGAAGAGGCGGTACAGGCCCTCGGACGCACTGGAAGAACCGAGGCGCTCACGCCGCTGATCGATGCATACAACAGAGCGTCGGATGCACATATACGCAAAGACGTGGTTCTGGCACTCTCCCACATTGCATCGGCAGGATCCGAAGAATTTCTGGTTCACGCATTGTCGGATTCTGACTCTTCGATTCGCTCCGGTGCTGCTTCGGCATTAGGAGAAATGCGCTCACCCCACGCGGAGATACCATTGCGCAGAGCCCTCCACGACCCGGCACCGGAAGTGCGTGAGAGTGCTGCAAAAGCATTGGGGATGGTACTGTTTCTTTCGGGAACTGAATGTGTAAAGGAGTAATTGATTATGTTGAAACCCGAAGTCCGGGCAGAATTGACTAAACTTAGAAAAGAAATGGATCAGGCAAATCCAGACGATCCGAAGTCAAAAGATCGTATCGATTCGCTTTCCAGACGCGTCGACAGTTTGCTTCAGGAACAATCGGATCCACAATCCGGAGATCCCTACGGCGTATTGCGCGAACAGCTTCGTGACTCAGCGACCTATTTCGAAGTCTCGCATCCGAAACTGACTGATGTCATTAACCACGTTATTTACAAACTCAACACACTCGGAATCTGACCGTCGAGCCTCAAAGGAGCCGCACATGGTTGCCGTCGTCCAGAAAGATATCTGTACGGGATGTGAACTGTGTCCGGAAATCGGTCCGGACATTTTCGAAATGGACTCTGATGGGAAAGCACATGCCAAGGTAGATGAGATCGCGACCGAACAGGAAGGGAAGGCTACGCAAGCCGCGGAAAGCTGTCCGGTCAACGCGATTAAACTCGTAAAGAAGAAGTTCGAAACGATCTAAGAACCGTTCCACTTCCCATCTGCGCCAATCACGGTTCCTGACGGTGCAAAATCTCAGCGCAACCTTTCGTGCGTATCAGGCGTTCCTGATCGCCCCCCATTTTCAGGTTCCCCTCGCCCCGGCCGCAAATGACCTGACAGCAACCACGTGGGCTCTTCGGGGCCCTCGCATGGAAGCGTTGCTGCGTTTGAGGGGGACCGGAGCAGCTTGGTCGATCGGGCATCATTTTTGCATTGTTGGGCAGAGTACACATTTCTGCAGACTTGCCGGGAAAAGAGTCTGATCAGGGAAAGGAGCTACCCCGATGTTTGGCACACGCATAAAATTGTTCAGTCTCCTGGGATTCGAGGTCAAAATCGATCTCAGCTGGTTATTTATAGCGATTCTTATCGTCTGGTCGCTTGCAACAGGCCTCTTTCCTTTTTACTACGAAGGCCTGGCAACATCGACCTACTGGATCATGGGCGTCATTGGCGCGCTCGGCCTGTTTGCATCGATTATAGTCCACGAATTCAGCCATTCATTGATTGCTCGCCGGTTTGGGCTTGCAATGAAAGGTATTACGCTGTTTGTTTTCGGAGGGGTTGCGGAAATGCATGAAGAACCCCCGAGTGCGAAAGCGGAATTCTCGATGGCACTTGCCGGCTTGAGGCCGTTCAGGGGTCCTGAATTCACCAGTGTGCCTTCGTCGATCTCGGTGAACGCCTTCTTTTCGATGTCTCCACCCGCAATTACTTCGACGACGGGCAGA
>JBEPYC010000091.1:0-11580 GCA_041641555.1 Chitinivibrionales bacterium
CGGTCCACTCCGCCGAGGTTCCCAAAGGATTGTCCCGATGGTACTTTTCGACGAAATGGTAATAGGCGCGTGAATCCATGGGGAGGGGCCCTTATTTCCTTGTGTGGAGAACCGAATCGGCAATGGAGGATGTGGAGCGCGAGATAATATCTATTGTTGTGGCCGCCTCTGTCTCGTCAAATCCTTCGGGACGTCCAAGCATCACGATGGGTAGCATGTCTAAAGCTCCTCTACCAGGGTAGCTGGCTTACTGTTTGCCCAGGATCACTTGAGCTGAAAAAAGCTCGTCACGCCACACCGGTACCGATTCGCGGATCATGTTTATCAGAATCTGTCGTGTAGAAAGCCTTTTGAAACGGTACTCTCCAGGGGTATCGCCATTGTGGCGTACCCAGAAAACATCCTGGTCGATGCAGGTGGAATCGTAGAGCGGGGCAATGTATTCGACCCCGCCGCTTCGAAGCTCCAGGGTGTCTGCATCCCAGTTCCCGAACACGTAGGGATGCGCCTTTTCGTTTGCCACAAAGGTTGCCCAATCGAGAATGCCGGTCGGCCGCTGAACAAATGCTGGTGCAAAGAGCCAGGAGAGACCACATCGTTTGTCCGGTTTTCTCCAGTTCTGTACTCTCTGGGTCAGGGCAGGGAGTTCTTGTTCAAGATAATCCACATCGTGACCCTCTTGAGGATAAAAAGAAGTTTCTATGTCCACTCCGGCTCGTTGAAGGCGCTGAAAGAAACGTCTGGTCTCCGGCAGGGGATTGAGCTGGTCTTTTCCTGCATAGACATTATATATTGGCCGTTGCATCAGATTTTGCGGAAAGAGTGGGTACCCGATGCGCTGGAGGATAAAGCCCGATCCGGCAATCGGGATGAATCCGGCAAAAGGCCCGGGAATGGTCGATGCCGCAGCGTAGCACCCTGCAGCACCGTCGGAAACACCGGCAAGGAGTATGCGATCAGGGTCGATTGGGTATTTGAGTGACATGAAGCGAATGGTTTGTAGAATACGACTCAAGCCAATCGGTGTCCACCAAGCTGAAAATCGGTTTGCCGAAGGGCTGGCAAGGAAAAGATCGATGGAGTCGGCGAGCGGGTCAAGCATCCTGAACGCCTCTTTCCCCTTATCGTTGCGAGTGGTACCTATCCCGCCGTGGAGGTAAATTATCAAGGGGTATAAGGTGTCGGAGAGAATACGCTTGGGGGTTTTGAAGCCCACGACGTATGAAGTACCCAGCGAATCTATGAGCGAGTTTGAATATATGCCGGCGATTCCATGCTCGGCACGAATTTTCCCAAGGGTGGAGTCGAATGCACTCTCACCAAAATCATAAGAAAGAAGCGTATCGAGCTTTCCAGTACGCGGGTTTAGAAACCATTCGGAAAGCAACTCGTCGAAGTTTTCGGGCAGAGGATTCTTGCGGTTACAGGAAGTCCACAATGGCCCCATGAGTAACAGGAGAATCAGAAGAAAATGTTTCGGGGACATAGACCTTGTTTCGGAGTTGAGTGAAAGTGTGCGGCGGAGATGGTGGCTGTCGGATACTAAAAATATTAATTTGCCTGAGAGTAGAATCGAGAACAACGCTGCAGAAGGTAGAGGAATGGACCGAGAAGCTATGTCGAACAAAGTGACCCGCATTCTGCATGAAGCACATGAGCGGCGGGTTTTTCCCGGAGCCGTTGCCGGCATTGCGGATGAAGACGGCATTCAATGTGTAGTGGCTGCAGGTTCCCCTACCTATGAATCCTCAATGCGAGTTACCGCGGATACCGTTTTTGATGTCGCTTCGATAACAAAGGCCGTACCTGTTTCCTCCGGCGTACTTCGGCTCGTCGAGAAAGGTGTCATGGAAGTTTCCGATCCACTGGTGCGATATGTCCCGGAATACTCTGGTGACTATGCTGAAGAAATCAGGATTCACCATTTGCTCACTCATACTCTACATTTTGGCTACCGGCTTTCCACGCTCGCTCATCTTCCGGGGGAGCAGATCCTTCAGGCAATTCTCCGGGGAAAGCTCAGCTCTCCTCCTGGAGCAACCTACAGTTATGCAAACGCAACGAGCATTCTTCTCGGAATTTGTCTCGAGCGGGCGGCAGGAAGGGATCTTGAGGAATTCTCACGGGGCGAGTTTTTCGAGCCAATCGGGATGGATGCAACTACCTTCTTCCCTGGCCAAACCCTTATCCATCGTATACCGCCCACTGAAAAAGACGAGCGCGGAATGACTATACAGGGGCAAGTGCATGATGAAAGCGCCCGCGCGCTTCGGCCCCGGGCGGTCGGGTCGGCCGGATTGTTTACCACTGCAGGTGATCTGCTCCTCTTTATGTCTTCATTACTTCGCAGTGGTAACGGCGGCATCTTCACTCCAGAGATGCTGGAGCGGATCGGCACCAACCAGGTGAGCATGCCAGATGCCCGAACAGGACTCGGGTGGGAGCTTAACCAGAGGCGTTTCATGGGCCGGAATTGCTCTGGGAAAACAATAGGGAAAACAGGTTTTACGGGGTGTTCGTGTGCTGCGGATCTGGTACGTCGAAGGGCGGTGGTTTTGCTTTCGAATCACACGTTTCCCCGGCGCCAGGCTAATCGAGAGGACATTGATTCGGTTCGTAGCGCAGTTGCGGACGTAGCATGGGGAGCGTGAGGAACAGCATAATGCGGCATGCCTCTTGCAGGGAAATATCCGCATCCGGACCTCGGCTGACTATAACGGTTCAGGAGTCAAAGTTCTTTTTGAGTTACATTGGGTATAATTTTTTTCGTGCCGGATGGAGCGGTATAGTATTTTACCGCTTCCCTACAATATGGCCGGTGTGATAATCCGTATTTTCTTGCCACTGGTTTACACCAAAGGAGCGGGCAGGCATGGCTGAACGTTTTGAAAAAAAGATTTTGTGCATTGGCGCGGGATACGTTGGTGGACCGACCATGGCGGTGATTGCCGCGAAATGTCCTCAATATGAAGTGAATGTAGTTGACATAAATGAGTCGCGCATAGCGCAATGGCAGTCGGATGAGCTTCCGATTTATGAACCGGGATTGCTTGAGGTCGTAAAGGAAGCGCGTGGCCGAAATCTGTTTTTCTCCACCGATGTCGATGAGAACATCAAAAAAGCGGACATCATTTTTGTTTCGGTGAACACTCCGACCAAAACGTTTGGGGAAGGAGCCGGCAAGGCGGCGGATCTGCAGTTCTGGGAAAAAACGGCTCGCCAGATTGTGAAGGTCTCCGAGAGCGATAAGATCGTGGTGGAAAAGAGCACATTGCCGGTTCGCACTGCTCGTGCAATGGCCCGGATCCTCAATGCCAATGACAAGGGTATTCGGTTTGAAGTTATCTCCAACCCGGAATTTTTGGCAGAGGGCTCGGCTGTGGAGGATCTGTTGAACCCCGACCGCGTGCTCATCGGTTCCCAGGAGTCCTCAGAAGGCCGGGAAGCCCGGAAGTCCGTAGCTGAGATTTATGCGAACTGGGTTTCCGAAGACCGGATAGTGTTGAGCAATATCTGGAGTTCAGAGCTTTCCAAACTCACGGCAAATGCCTTCCTGGCTCAGCGGATTTCTTCTATTAACACCATATCGGTTATCTGCGAGCGAACGGGGGCTGATGTCACCGAGGTAGCACACGCTATTGGTATGGATTCGCGCATCGGAAGCAAGTTTCTCCGTGCCGGTATCGGTTTTGGAGGGTCTTGTTTCAAAAAGGATATTTTGAATCTTGTGTATTTGTGTGAGTACTATGGCTTCTATGAAGTTGCACAGTACTGGGAGAGTGTCGTAGGCATAAACGAGTACCAGTACAAGCGATTTCTCCGCACGATGATTCATGCAATGTTCAACACGGTAGCGGGAAAGCGGGTAGCGCTGTTCGGGTTTTCGTTCAAGGCGGATACAGGGGACACGCGGGAATCTCCGGCAATAAACATCGCTCGCAAGCTGGTCGAAGAGCATGCGCAGGTGGTGATTACTGACCCCGAAGCGCTGGATAATGCAAAACGCGACCTGAAAGACGTTGCCGATTCGATAGAATTCGAGCCTGATCCATACAAGGCAGCATCCAATGCGCATGGTATCGCGGTGATGACTGACTGGGATATCTACAAAAAGCTCGATTATTCACGAATTTTCGAAAGCATGGAGCATCCGTCGTTTATTTTCGATGGCAGAAACTGTCTGGATCAGGAGATGCTTTTCGAAAAGGGTTTCAATGTTTATCCTATTGGCAAACCTGCTCGGACGCATTTCCCGAAAGGGTTGTAGGATAAACGTTTAAGGGTTCTGGGGCTACGCTCGATCCCGAGTCATTGAAATTGCTGTTTTTTCTTGACTTGCATTGGCTTAATAAACTATTATCTTTGATAATGGAGGGTTTAGTGGCAACCCTCCTCAAAACGCTGCGCTCATTATGCAGTGCACTATGTAAAGGAGGTACACATCTATGTTCAAGCCTAATCGACTGGCGCGCATTCTTGCGGTTGTGACGGTAGCTATGGCGTTAGGTGTTGGCGGATGTACGAAGCGGCCGAGCGAGGAGGAACTTGCTAAGCTGGAAGAGGCAAGGATGGCTGCCGAGAACGCAGAGCAGAAGCTGGCGGAGCTGCGCAACGAGAGAATGCAACTCGAGCGCGTGCTGGAAGAAAAACAAGCTGAGCTCGCCCGTCATGAAGAAGAACTGGAAGAACTCAAAATGAAGATGGGACAGTAACACAAGCGAGGATTCGACTTTCATCATAAGCATTCTCGCCAGGGGAGGTTAACATAATGAACAGGTATCTTCAAGCGGCTCTCATCTGTTGCATCTTCAGCTTTTCTGCATTCGCTCAGAAAACCGAGATGACCTATGAAGAGTATGAGATGGAGCTGGCACAAGCCCAGCAACGTGAACAGGCTGCGCGTGAGCAGATAGCCGAAGAGCAGGCTCAAATCGAAAACCTGAAACAGCAGATTGCGGAAATCGAGACGCAGATTGCATCAACCATTCAGGAAAAGTACGATGTTCTTGGGATAACAGAGCAGGATGTCATCGATGCGGAAAACGAGATTGCTTCTATCCGTCAGGAACTGGAACTGCTGCTTGGTCTCATGCCCGAGGAACTGGAACAGCGCAAGGAAGACATCAACCGGCAGGCAGCCAGGATTGCTGCTCTGAAGGAAAAACCAGTATCGTATCTATGGCGCATTCGCGACCAGATCGCGGAACTCGAGGATTTGCTCGAACGGGTACGCGCCAATCTTCCCGACAAACCTTCCAACTACGAAGTCCGACTGATCCCGGGCCGTCGTGATTGTCTCTATCGTATCGCTGAATACGATTTTATCTACGATGATCCGTCGCAGTGGCCTATGCTCTATCGGGCGAACCGAAACATGATCGACAACTCATACGAGAGGTATACCCGGTTGGTCGAGGAGCCGCAGTACGAGCGCCCGGAGGATCTTATTTTCCCGGGACAGGTACTCGACGTTCCGAGGTAAGGACCTGGCCCGGCGTTCTGTCAGAATATCGCGAATACTTGATAGTAGGCTTGAATCGTGAGATTCAGGCCTACTATTTTGTTAGGGCGCGGTAGAACCCGACATGGTACTACTCTCTGATCAGTTCTATGCATATTCACCGGCAATCCGCTCCATGGATGTGTCATCACTCTCCCATATTCTTTGGCCTTCGTCGGACGATGTAGTTCATTCGTGGGCCTACTTCACATTTCATGACTTTGTTGTATAGCTGTAGAAATGCTCGGAAAATGTCCTGCCGTACCGAGGGCGTTGTCGTATGTCGGCTACTTTCAACTGAGTAAACGTGGCAGCGAAAAAGCGAAAAAAAGACACAAAGTCTATCATCATCCAGCCTAAGAAGCTTCCGGCACCGGTTCGATATCTTCTTTCGATACCGGCTCCGTTGTTGGCTCTTGCCGTGACGGCATTGCTGGTGGTGGTGTTATTCCCCTTTGTTCCCAGCGTGCAGAGCTTTGATCTCCCCAATGAAGGGGAGGTTGCTCGCGAAACAATCATCGCACCTTTTACCTTCGATATTCCCAAGTCTCCTGAAGAACTTGAGAAGCAGCGGCAAGCTGCGATGAACGAAGTACTCATGGTATTGGACTACGAGGAAGACACTGAGCTGAAGGTACGTCGACGGTTTCTAAAGCTCAAGGAGAACCTGGCTGTGTTGCAGGGATCTCAAACTCCCGATTCTCTTGAAGAAGCTGTCCGTGGTCCACTTGGACGTGAGTTTTCGCAGAAGACGCTTCGCGCACTGGTTCGTCGGCCTTATCTGGTGGATGATGCATTGTTTGAGGCACAGAGCGCTCTTCGGAAGGGTATCCCGGCGGTGTTGCTGGTACCTGACGTTTCGGAGCTTTCTGCTCTTCAGCGGCAGTACAATACTTCTTTTGACCAACATCTTATCTACGATAAAGCGTACGTTTCAGTTCGAAGGGATTCGATTTCGCATGCCGTTGCGCTGGATGATCTCCAGGTGAAACAAGTGGTGCTGGAAGAGATCATGAGTAAGCTCAAATCCGAGCGTGGATTTGATGAAGAAGCGCTTAACACCGTTTATGAGCTTCTCTTCGCGTACCTGAAGCCTAACATGACGATCGATGGGGAAGAGACTGCCCGAAGGAAGCAGGCTGCAGCTCGAGAAGTTTTGCAGATCAAGGGCAAGGTCATTAAAGACACCGAGATAATGCGAAAGCATCAGGTGGTGACTGGCGAAATGGTTGAGAAACTGGCCGCTCTTCGCCAGGCTCTGCAGAAGCGGAATGAGGGAAGTGAAAAGTGGAAGGTCTTTTCGGTGTATGCCGGCAAGAACATTCTCGTACTGAGTTTGCTGGTGCTTGCTGCATTGTATCTCTGGGCTGAGCGACCGCAGATTATAGGCAATGCACGGCATTTGTGGGCGATTTGCAGTATTCTGATTGTACAGATCGGCATTATCAGGGTGGGGCTTTTGATCGTGCCCCGCATGGTAAAAAGCGGGGTGGAGTTTTCCTCCATTGTGCCTGAATACGCCATTCCCACGATTGTGGGTGCAATACTGGCAGCCATACTGTTTGATTTTCAGGTGAGCCTCCTGATTACCTTTTTCGTGTCGATCTTTTACGGTGTGGTCATGGGGTTTAATTTCTCATTCTTCATGTATGCGCTGCTCGGGGGGTTGATTGCCGGATTCGTACATCGGGATATCAGGTATCGGTGGGATTTTTTCCGGGCTATGCCACCGATTGCAGCGACCTACGCGGCATTTGTACTTTTATGGCATCTGATCAGCTTTGATTTCGGAGTCATGGCAATCGTGCAGAATGTCGGGCTTGCATTCATTAACGTCATATTGAGTACTTTTCTTGCTATGATGCTGACTACGGCATTTGAGAACATCTTTGCGATTTCGACCAACATGACGCTTGTGGAGCTCTCAGACATGAATCATCCGATTCTCAAGCGTCTTTCCATCGAAGCCGCGGGAACGTATAATCACAGTGTGCTCGTTGGAAACCTTGCCGAGTCGGCAGCGCAGGGGATTGGGGCCAATGCGCTTCTCTGCCGGGTGGCCTCGTATTACCACGACATTGGAAAGATCGAGAAATCAGACTATTTCGTTGAGAACCTGATTGGCGACAAAAACGTGCACAAAAAGCTTGCTCCGAGCATGAGTGCTCTCATAATCTGCTCGCACGTAAAAGACGGGGTTGAGCTTGCGAAGAAATACAAGTTACCTAAGCTTATACAGGATACCATTCTCCAACATCATGGAACGAGTACGGTTTCTTTTTTCTACGAAAAGGCTCGCGAGCAGGATCCGCATAATCAGGTGCAGGAACGCGATTTTCGTTATCCGGGGCCATCTCCTCAGACACGTGAAACCGCAGTCATTATGCTGGCCGATTCGGTGGAAGCGGCCTCACGCAGTCTGGCTACTTCCTCACCCAAGCTTCTCCGGGAACTGGTCAAAAAAATCATTCGCGATAAATTCAATGCTCATCAGTTAGATCAGTGTAATCTTACACTTCGTGACCTGGACAAGATCGTCGATGGATTCATGCCGGTTTTGCAGGGCATTTTTCATTCCCGTATCGAGTATCCTTCGAAAACTTCCTAGACGAACGGAGATGCTCAGGTGTGGGACGTCATGGGGTAATCGGAACCCAGTTGATTTCAGCTCTTGATGGGGGAGGTGGTTGTGGCACAGCAAAAGCCTCAGTTTGTCAGAAAGCATGTTTTCATCAACCGGAAACTACAGGGGCAGTACATGCTCACGTTTCTGATTCCTATGTTGGTAATGCTGGTATTCTGGATTGGATCACTGTATATCAGTGCCGACAAGATTGTGTCTACGACGCTTTCGCTGGTGAAAAAAGATGTCGAAAACAGTATTGCTGTAGGTCTCCAGGATAATCCGGACCCGACTGCAGAGCAGTATGCTATGGTTATCGAGGGAATACGAGGCGATTTGCGTCGGTTTTCAAATAATCGTCGTTACCGTGCCGAAATAGTATCGACCCTGCTATGGGTTTTCGGGATCGGGCTATTGCTCATTATCGTCCAGATAGGGCTTCTGACAGTATTCTTCTCTCACCGAATCGCGGGACCTATTTTTAGACTTGAGAAGGCGTGTCACACGATTATCGATGGTGATTACACCGATGAAATTCGACTTCGGAAGCGCGATGAGATGAAAAATCTTGCAGGATTGTTCAATGAAATGATTCGCAAGACGAACCAACGATTAAAGGCTCTTCGCGACACGGATGAGGGGAAGAAAAAGGAAGAAATCTCGAAAACTTTGCGGCTTGATGTTGACTCTAATGGGTAGCATTTTATATATTTATAGCTTCGCTCGGGGAGAGCGGAGCGAGAGAGTAGGAGTTGGAGCTTATGATCGTTTTTTCATCCACCAATATTAAACTCCTCGTGTCTGGGATTGTGCTGCTGGTGGCAGGATATATTTTTCTGGCCCAGGGGCCGGTAAGAAGTCCGCTTTCCTGGACGGTTGCGCCCTTGGTTCTGGTAGCTGCATACTGCGTGGTAATACCACTTGCGATTGCAGCCAATTCCACGAAGCATAAAGAAGCGCAAGACACAAAAGAGAAATCGGGCGTTTAGCTCAGCTGGTATAGAGTGCCTGCCTTACAAGCAGGTGGTCGTAGGTTCGAATCCTACAACGCCCATTTGACATTGATCTGTTGGACCGGTAGTTCAGTTGGTTAGAACGCTGGCCTGTCAAGCCAGAGGCCGCGAGTTCGAGTCTCGTCCGGTCCGCCATTAAGAAACGCGTTTTCAGCGCGTAGAGGGCAATTTCGAAAGAAGTTGCCCTTTTTTCGTTTCCCGCCCCTTTCCCCGCAAGTTTTCATACAGAACTTACTTTGCTGACCGTGGGAAGCTTACCCGTTCGTTCGCCATAGGCGTAGGGATCGCTGAATCGAACAATCGGTCACCGCCTTTTCCGGTTCGTATCCATAGGCGTTGGAGGTGATCCGACGAGGCTCTACTTTCCACCAATACCCGCAAATTCTTCATTTGCGGGTACGTCAAGCTCTTTCTGAGTATGGAATTCGAAGGTTTCCTCGCCGATACCTAACGCGATTTGTGAATCCTCGCGGGTGAGACGAAAAGACTGGGACGAATCGCGACCAAGGGCTATGTTGAGAAGGCAGAGAGCTTTTTCAAGGCCATCGCCCCGCCCGAAATTCCAGACCTCATCCGGTTGTGCCAGACGATGTGGTCCTTCGTAGATGGATGCATTCGGAAACCGTATGAGCTTCTGTGCGGCTTCTTTGAGGCTCAGGTCGTGGGAACCGCTTATAGAGACCGGGTTGCGCTCCAGGGCGGCTTTCAGAAAGGGTTTCCAGGGTGTTCTCGCCAGGTCCCGATAGGCGGCGAATGCCAGGTCGGCAACAGAATTCCGGTCTCGCATCGACTCCAGATACTCAATAATCTGGTCACGCGACCAGGAAGTATCTAGGCTGACTGGTTCCGATGCGACAAACCTCTTGCTCGGCGAGGGGAGGCGAGGCGTAACACGGCAGAAGTCGATCAGATCGGCAACTACCTCTTCGACATTATAGCAGGAGTGATGAAGGTACTGCTTGAGCTGACCGATATTATCCAGAGATATAGGATTATGCCGGACAATTTCTTCGAGTTCATCGAGCATGATACGGTCCTGCAGCGGATCGGTATAAAACTCGTCTTCATCTATTTCATGCAATAGTGCTGTCCGGGAATCATCGCTGACGCGTGCCTTGCTGCCATGCTCGTAGTGAAAGATTTTTTCGGCTTCGATATACCTGGGTTTACCGCAACATTTATGCGAAAGCTGAAAGCATTTTTGAAGATGATGGCGTTGCCGGAGAAAACTCGTGAGAATGGAAAAATCGATGTCTGTCTGAAGGTAACTCCGCAGACCGCTGCTGAACCGGTCGTATGACTCGGGCGAAATCGTTGCCTCGTCGTAAATGGTATGGATGTACCCTGAGTTGTTGACAACAACCGTTACCCGTTCGTTCCGTAGTGCCCGTTGGGCTTTAGCAGTAATTTCGCTTCCGTTGAACCACATGTTCTTGGTGACAATCCGACGGTTGTTGGTAAGGACGCCATCGCGGACGGCAACGAAGTTCTGTGAGTGCAGCGGTGTGGCCATCATGTAGATGTCTTCCAGAGGGATGCGAGCATTTACAAAAAGCGATGCTGCGTAAAGGGCTGCCAGAGAAACACACTCACCCGCACCAGTGGGATATTCTTCTTTGTGCCGGAATGCATTCATCGCCTCAATCGTTTCAGTTTTCCAATAGGGAATTATGTCGGTCGTGTACTTGTCCAGTCCAAAATGCCGCCGAATGTCGATATCGAAGTAATACTTGTCACCTTCATACCCAAAAAGCGCATTACTTTGCGCAAGAGTTCCTTCATCCACAAATTCCGAGAACCGTTGGAGCTCCCGGGGTTTTGTCGTAAGACCCCATGTATCGAGATCGAGGTTGAAGGTGAAATTGTCCATCAGGTATTGTTTCAATCGTAAAACGCGCCGGTAGGGAGAGAGCTTTTTCATCTTCTCAAACCAAGGGTCTTCCCGCCATCTCCAGAGGAGCGGGGACATGATATTGGCGAGTACAAGGGAATACATCAATTCGGGAAAAATGAAGATCAATATTCCTGTAAGTATCGGGAAGGCGGCGATGATGGCAGGCGTCCGGGCGTACATGAACACCAGTCCGAGCGCAACCAGGTAGCCTCCTGCGATCAGGTAGAGGAATGACGGGGTTGAAAGCGTCAAAATCCCTGTAACCAGCGCCAGCAGGGCATTCAGGATTCTCCGTTCTCTTGATTTGTAATCGATATTTACGTGGAAGAATTGTTGCATTTTTGGTTGTTTAATTGAATAAGGTGACCCGTCAGACCGCTCCAAGCGGTCAGACGGGTACCATGGAAACTACTAAAAAACTTTCTTTAAATGTTCCTCAGGAATTGTTTGATTTGACAACATTAAAAAATCCTCGACATCCTCCGGGAGTTCAAAATCTTTTATTGCCATTTCACGGTTACAAAGTTTTCCATTTCGAAAACCTGCATAA
>JBEPYC010000092.1:0-7762 GCA_041641555.1 Chitinivibrionales bacterium
AGGGACCCCGGTACTTCACTAAAAGACAATCTCCACAAAGGGTTGGATGGGTTCAGCAAAGGGCATACCACATATAGTGTTTTTATTACGGTTAAAGCTTGACTTTCTTTTTCAGGTACCATATTTTAAATGACGGTTCGGGAGCAGAATCCCCAGTTCGTCTGATGAACCTGTCTTCCTGCGGTCGGAGACCTTCTGATGGTCATGCGCCGCTCCATGTGCGAAATCATTGAATCCATACATAATAAAAAGAAAAGGTGGGGCAGGAATGGTAGTTGAAGGTGCCTCTTCGACCAAAGCCGTGACCGGGAAATCGGTGAAAGCCGCTATTGCACAAGCTGAAATCAAGAACAGGAAGAGTGATTCACCGCTGAAAGCCAGGCTTACCAAAAAGAAGGTAAAACTCACCGACAATGCTCGTACGGTGCTGGCAAAGCGGTACCTCCGCAAGGATGACAGTGGCAATGTCATCGAAGAGCCCGAAGACATGTTTTTCCGTGTGGCCGAGAATATCGCGGGAGCCGAGTCTGTCTTCAGCGCCGAAACCAACACGGATCAGTGGACCGAGCGCTTTTATAATACAATGACCGATCTGGATTTCCTTCCCAATTCACCGACACTCATGAATGCCGGCCGCGAGCTGCAGCAACTTTCTGCATGTTTCGTTCTCCCGGTCGGGGATTCCATGGAAGAGATCTTTACTTCGGTAAAGAATACAGCTCTCATCCACAAAAGCGGAGGCGGCACCGGCTTTTCCTTCTCTCATGTACGCCCGAAAAACGATCGGGTGAAATCCACCAAGGGCATTTCCAGTGGGCCATTGTCGTTCATGCGTGTGTTTGATGTTGCGACCGAGACGGTCAAGCAGGGCGGTACCCGACGTGGCGCCAACATGGGTATTCTTCATTGCACGCATCCTGAGATTCATGATTTTATCGAGATGAAAGAACGTGACGGTTTTCTGTCCAATTTCAACATCTCGGTTGCAATTAGCAACGAATTCATGGAAGCGCTCAAGAAAAACGAGGACTATCCGCTTCGCAATCCGCGCTCGGGAGAGGTCGTGGGGCACCAGAGTGCTACCAAGGTGTTCAAGCGCCTGGTTGAGTTGTCGTGGAAAAATGGGGAACCGGGTATTGTCTTTATAGACCGAATAAACGAGAATAATCCTACTCCCCACGTGGGGCAGATCGAGAGTACCAATCCTTGCGGCGAGCAGCCGCTTCTGCCATACGAGTCGTGCAACCTCGGTTCAATCAATCTGTCCCATATGATAAGCCGGGAAAACGGGGTCACGAAGGTCGATTACGCTAAGCTTGGCGAAACGATCAAAACGGCGGTGCGATTTCTGGATAATGTTATCGAAGTGAACAAATATCCCCTGGATGAGATCGCCAACATGACGAAGGGCAATCGGAAAGTCGGACTCGGTGTCATGGGATTTGCCGACATGCTGGTCGAGTTCGGTATTCCGTACAACTCTCATGCAGCGGCGAACCTTGCCGAAGAGATCATGAAATTTATCCAGGCAGAGGGGCGGAAGGTCAGTGCATATCTGGCTACTGAGCGCGGAGTATTTCCTAATTTCAAAGGGTCGATCTATGACAGCGACAAGGGACTCGAGCTGCGGAATTCGACGGTGACAACGATTGCGCCGACCGGGACCCTGAGCATGATTGCAGGGTGTTCCAGCGGAATTGAGCCCTTGTTTGCCATTGCCTACGAAAAGAATGTGCTCGACGGCAAGAGGTTCCTGGAAGTACACCCGGCCTTTGAAAACGTGGCCCGGGAAGAAGGCTTCTACTCCGAGGAGTTCATGAAAATGGTCGCTGAGAGTGGAAGTCTCAACAAGATCTACGGTATACCCAAACGGATACGTGATGTTTTTGTGACTGCCCATGAGATCGAGCCGCGGTGGCACATTACCCTCCAGGCCGCATTTCAGAAATTCACCGATAATGCCGTTTCGAAGACGGTCAATTTCCGCAACGGCGCATCCACTTCGGAAGTGGAAGAGGTGTTCCGCTATGCCTACGAACTTGGGTGTAAAGGGGTGACGGTCTACCGTGATGGCTCCCGGGTCAACCAGGTAATTACTGCAGGCTCCGGCAAAGGCGCTGCCGTGGAACCCGTGACGGGACGACCGGCGATTCAGCCTCGCCCCAGGCCGAGCATTACGCAGGGAAAAACGTTCAAGACAAAAACCGGGTGTGGTAACCTGTATGTGAATGTCAACTCCGATGAGCATGGAATGTGCGAAGTTTTCACGCAGATGGGTAAATCCGGGGGGTGTGCTGCATCGAACTCAGAGGCCGTAGGGCGAATGATCTCTCTGGCACTTCGTTCGGGTGTCGACCCTGCTTCGGTTGTAGAACAGCTTCGTGGTATCAGGTGCCCGGTGCCGACCTGGAATGAGGGCGAAATGATTCTCTCGTGCGCAGATGCAATAGGTCGCGTTCTGGAGAAAGCGCTTCAGGAGTTTGGGTTGGTTCCGCAGGGCACCAATGGTCAAGTAGCTGTTGCCGGCATTGCCAATATGGGGCTCTGCCCGCAGTGCCCGGAATGTGGTGGCATGATGGAGCATGAGGGCGGCTGTGCTGTTTGTCGCAGCTGCGGGTTTTCCAAGTGCATGTAGATTCTGAGCTTTTGTGAGTCCCACCAGGGGGCGTTTCCGGGTCCGGGGAACGCCCTTTTTTTATATTTCTTCCTTCCTGTTTATCTGCCTGCAGCCCAAGGCTGGAGGCGGCAACGTGGAATACCCGATTTCTGTCTGATGGAAATACTTTCTCAGTCTTTTCAGGAGGGAACAAATCTATGAGCATACGTGCAGTCATATTCGATCTGGATGGAGTGATCGTTTCGACCGATGAATTTCACTATCAGGGATGGCAGAATCTGGCCGATGAAGAAGGAATTTACTTCGACAGGAAAATCAATGAGCGGCTTCGTGGGGTGAGCCGAATGGACAGCCTCGATATCCTCCTGGAGAAATCGGACAAGAAATATACCGATGAACAGAAGGTGGAGATGGCAACCCGGAAGAACGATTACTACCGTGAATTGCTGAAAAATCTTTCACCCAAAGATCTTCTTCCCGGTGCTATGGATACCATGGATGAACTCAAAAAGCGCGACATCAAGGTAGCCGTGGGATCTTCGAGCAAGAATACCCCCACCATTCTTGAGTACATAGGTTTGTCAGACTATTTTGCTGCCGTATCCGACGGTAATCAGATCAAAAACAGCAAGCCCGATCCTGAAGTTTTTCTGCTGGCTGCCGAGAAGATGGGTATGTCGCCGGAGGAGTGCCTTGTTGTCGAAGATGCAGCGGCAGGAGTCGAAGCCGCACTCAATGGCAATATGAAAGCTCTCGGGGTGGGTTCTGCAGCCGATGATACTCGTGCGCACCTTCAGGCCAAAGATCTTTCCGAGATTACAGTCGATCAGATGCTTGCCCTGTAACTTTAGGCTCAGGCAACCTGCGCCTGCTCGCGGAGGAGAGGCGCAGGGTTTTGCATTCCCACCATCATGCGGTATCCGGTTGACGGTGCCGGAGTATGCTACTTGGCGATCTTGACTTCTTCCCCCACATATTTGAGGGGAAGGGTGATGTAAAATCCCTGATATTCATCCTGGCTGTATACTCGATCTGGAACCAGCCTCTGAGTTATGAAGTCCTGGTCGGTGTTGCCATCGATCGACACAACCTGCACGTTCATGAGTGAACTGGAAACGTTGGGATTGTCCACCACCTTGAGTATGCTTCCTGAAGGAACTACCACGGTGAATCGCTCCTGGAAGGTGTCTTCGGGCTGAACGACTGCTTTGGTTCGGATTTCCTGCACAACTTCCAGAGTATCGCCATCCTGCACCGACGCTTTCTGCCCACATCCCAGAACAAATCCGACGGTGATTGTTGCGATTACCACCATTGTGCAAAATTGAACGGTTGCTTTCATTCGTACCTCCTCGTGTTTTAGGACTATCACACCCCGAACTGATCCATTCGGCATGTATTTCCGGCCATATTAAGCGTTAAAATTGGCCCCACCGTTTACACAAGGTTGCAGGTCCGTCAGGTAAGGAAGGGTCGAAATTTTCAAGCATAACCTTTTACTTAAGATATGATAAGCCGGGGTATGGCACAACACAAAAAAAATGCAGTAGTGATAACAATAATAGTTCCGGACAGGGCGTAGTATGATTGGGTGGACAAAACGATGTGTAAAAAGCATCGCCATCTAACCTGGCAGTTAGTCTCCTCCTAAGGGGTTAACGCCCCAGGCCCGCCAGCCCCCTCCTCTGGCGGGCCCTTTTTTTATCCAAAAACCATTGTGGGTCCCTCCAATGAAAGACCCTGGTGCAGGCCTTGGGAGAGACTGCTAACCCGATATAGCCCTGCGCCTCTGCTCTTCCCAGCCGTGCAGATACCGCATATACATGACCCATTTCATGGGGCTTTTCTTGTTGAGCAGAAAGAGATGATCAGTGCCGTTGCAGGTACACTCGAAAACGTCCTTTTTCTGGACGACGAATGCTGATTCGGTCGACGGGGAAGCGAATGTCCGACGACGGTGCTGGGAGAAAACAGGTTCCAGACCAGCCATCGCTTTATTCTCGCGGATACCGGTAGCTTTATCTACAGGGATTACATCGTTTTTTGCGAAGAGTGTGTGCTGCCTACACGTTGAATTTGAACTGAAGTATATCCCCATCCTGTACGATATAATCCGCTCCCTGGAGGTGCATTTTCCCCGCCGAGCGAACTTCCGCTTGAGAGCGATAGGTTTCAAGGTCTTCGAGGCGATATACCTCCACCTTGATAAAACCGCGCTCGAAATCCGTGTGAATTTTCCCCGCTGCTTTCGGGGCGGTCGTACCACGGGATATCGGCCATGCGTGGTTCTCTTTTTCGTTATAGGTGAAGAATGTTTCGAGGTGGAGGTAGTCAAAGACAGTTCGTGCAAGCGTGTGGAGTCCGGGTTCGGGTATCCCAAGCTCTGCAAGAAACTCCGTGCGTTCATTTTCCGGCAACTCCATTAATTCCGCTTCGATTCTCCCACACAACGGTACGACCGGAGCATTGCGTGTGGCGGCCCGTTCTTTAAGGGCCTGAACCGCAGCGGTATCGGTGCCATAGTCTGTCTCGCCGATATTTGCGAGGTATACGACAGGTTTGGTGGAAAGAAGGCGAAGGTCAGCCAGAGATGCATTGCTGGTTTCGGTCAGGAATGCCGGCGTTTTCCCTTCGGAAAGAGTTCCATAAGCCTGTTCCAGTATCGTCACAGCGCTCTTGTCGTCTTTATTACCCGACTTTGCTGCCTTGTGTGCTTTCTCGAGCCACTTTTCCACCGTTTCGAGATCCTTGAGCAACAGTTCGGTTTCCACCGTTTCGACATCGCGTTGCGGATCGATCGCACCATCAACATGCACCACATCCGGATCCTCGAAACATCGGACCACATGGACAATGGCATCGACATTGCGGATGTGGGAAAGAAACTGATTCCCGAGGCCTTCGCCTTTGGAGGCGTTCTTGACAAGACCCGCAATGTCCACCATCTCCAGGAATGCCGGAATGTTTTTTTCTGCCGGACTGATTTTGCTCAAACGCTCCAGCCGCTGATCGGGAATAGCTACAATGCCGTTGTTCGGCTCGATCGTGCAGAACGGGTAATTACTTGCGGCAGCTTTTCCGGCCGAGAGCGCATTGAATATTGTGGATTTTCCAACGTTCGGGAGACCAACAATGCCAACAGTCAGGGACATGGGATATGCTTTCGGTTGTGGTGAATGGAGAAAACTCGATGTACTCGCCAGAATCGGCTGATCCGAAAATCGTTTACAGCAGGCGCTACAGTCCGTGGCGAAGCAGTTCCTGAAATAGTCCCGGTGAGGTCGCCAGCGAATCGTAGGTGCCCTCCTGGACGATCCTTCCTTTATCAAAAACTAATATCTTATGAACATCACGGATGGTGCTCAGGCGGTGAGCTATGATGATCATGGTGTTTCCGTGGCGCAGCTCAGCCATGGCCTTTTGAATCCGGTGTTCCGACTGATTGTCCAGTGAGGATGTCGCTTCATCGAAAATGTAATAACGATGATTGCCGAGTATTGCCCTGGCAATCGCGACACGCTGCTTCTGACCGCCGGAAAGAGCATACCCGTTTTCTCCTACTTCGGTGTGTTCGCCTTGAGGCAGGTCGGGGAGAAACTCGGTGACGAAGGCCCGTTCCATGGCCCGGTGGATATCATTCTCCGAGGCTGTGGGGTCCGCAACGCGGATATTTTCCCAAAGCGTGGTTTGAAAAAGGAAGGTATCCTGCGAGACGACACCAAAGCGCGACCGCAGTTGCTTCAGGGAGAAGCTGGTGATATCCGTGCCATTCAAAAGAATGGAGCCCGCCTGCGGGTCGTACAATCGAAGCAGCAAACGGACAAAGGTGGTTTTCCCGGACCCACTGGGCCCCACGAGCGCGACGGCCTGTCCGTGGTCGACCCGGCAGGAGATTCCCTGGATGACCGGCGTATCGGTATAACCAAAACGGAGATTGCGGATGTCCAGAAGCGGTATGTCTCGATTCAGTACACTGACGTCGTTGTCTTCGAAGGGCACCAACAGCGGTGCCGGTTTCTCTTCGACCGATGTCTCCGTCTGCATTATGCGAGTTATTCGCTCCAGCCCGGCTTCGGCGTTTGCTTTTGTCAGGGAAAGCTGAAAGAATGTCATCAGAGGATGCAGCATCAATTGCATACTCGAAGCAAATGCAAAAAGCTCTCCCACGGTCAGATCCCGGTACAGACACGAGTAGGCGCCGGCCGCGTAGACCAGTGTTACTCCGATATATTGAATCGTTTCGGGTTTGAAATGCTCGAGCTGGCGACGAAGTGTCAGCTTTTCGCTCTGATGTCGTATGCGATGGATCTGGTGGTCAAACGACTCGCTGACCTTGTCTTCGATGGCATGAATTTGAATTTCCCGGGTCCCTCTGAGCATATCCGCGACGTACTTGCTGACATTGGATTCTTCCTGCATGAATGTAGTGCTCATTGCACGCATGGTCCGTCGGGAACGAAGGTTTACGATAAGTATGAGGCTTACCGAAGCCAGCAGAATGAGGGTCATCATCCAGTCAAAGCTTGCCAGGGCTCCGAGTGCAATGACCCATGACACGGACTGGTAGGGCACGATCATGAGAAACTGCTGGAGGAAAGTTTTGAGTGAGGTGAGCGGCGAGCCCATAATGTAATTGAACAACTCGCCGCTTGAGACCTGGTCGTGAAACCTGAAACAGAGACCATGAACGTGGCGGAAGAACCGGGAACGTATCGTGAACAGGATACCTTCGAGAGCGGGAACAAATCGTTTGTAGCCGACTCGCCAGGTGATCATCCTGAAAGCACCGAGAAAGAAGTACGAAGAAGCGAAAAGTGCGGCGAAGAGAAAACGGGTCCGGGTACTGGAGTCCGGACGGTTGATTCCCTGATCGACAATAAATTTAATGACGATCGGCTGGAGTGCTACCCCGATACCGGTAAGAACCACAAAAAAGCTGCCCAGAATGAGCTTAGCCCTGTAGGGGCGGGCATATTCCCAAAGAGTGGTCCAGAATGGTACCGGAGGTTGCGATTGGGTGCTGTCGGTCATTGCAGGGCAAACTTTCTTGGACGCTCGCGTCTGTCCAGGTGGTCACGGGTACCACTAAAATACAATGGCCGAAATGTATGCGCCCTGTTTGCTCAGGGTGTGCGGGAAAGAACC
>JBEPYC010000092.1:7772-11540 GCA_041641555.1 Chitinivibrionales bacterium
GCGGATAATATCACCCTCGATCATGTACACCGCGTCTTCGGCGATGTTGGTTGCATGGTCGCCGATCCGTTCCAGGTGACGCGAGATCGAGAGATACTGCAGGAGAATATCTACCTTATCAGGTGTCTCGCTCACTTCCTTTTCGAAAATCTTGAGCATATCCCGGTTGTAATTATCCAGAATCTCGTCTTCGGTGCACACGCGTCGCGCCAGGGCCGAATCCCAATTTATCAGCGAGTCGAGACTGTTCTTGAGAAGGTAGATCGCCTGTTCGAACATGCGATCGAAATCAAAATCGATAGATCGGGCTTTTTCCCCACGGATCAGGTACAGAGACCGTTCGGCGATATTCACCGCCAGGTCCCCGATCCGTTCCAGATCATTGTTGATTTTCAGGATAGAAACAATGGACCGCAAGTCGACTGCAACAGGCTGATACAATGCCAGTATCTTCAGACATTCTTCTTCTACCTCAATTTCCATGGCATCGATTCGCGAATCACCATCGATAACCTGTGCTGCCAGCTTCTCGTTGCGTTCAGTTACCGATTTCAGCGCATACCTGAGGCTTTCCTCTACGATAGTACACAGGCTGAGCATCTTCTTCTGAAGACCATCGAGTTCCTTCTGGAAGTGCTTCGACATGGAGACACGTCCTTGGTTATAGGTTTTAGATCACCGTTCCCGGCTCGAGAGTGGTTCCTTGTGGCAAAACAACTATGCCCGATCGAATGACGTATCGACCTTCCGGATCGTCGAAGTCGTCCTTATTGTCTTGGTTGATAATCTTGCATCCGTCACCCAGCACAACGTTCTTGTCGGTGATTGCTTTTCGGATAATGCAATCACGTCCTATCTCGGGTCTTCCGCTTCCCCGGGAAATGTCGCTTCCCATAATAATGGAATCTTCAATCCGGGTGCCGGTGTTAACTCGCGTTCGCACGCCAATGATGCTGCGGGAGATTGCTTCTGCCGCAAGGAGGCAACCATCGGCTATCAGGCAGTCGTCGATACGCGTGCCGGCAACGCGCGTAGGGGGAAGCTGGCGGGAATGGGTGACAATCGAGCTTCCGGCCTGATACATCTCACTTATACCGCCTCCGATTCGCCATTCCATGTTCGCCTCGAAAAACGCCGGTATCGTACCGACATCCTCCCAGTACCCATCGAAAGGAAAGCAGCTCATTGTATACTTCTGTGCGGCCAGCGGAATTACGCCTTTCCCAAAATCTATTTCGTGGTTGTCCAGGGATTTGACCAGCGTTTCCGTATTGAATAGATAGATGCCCATCGAGGCGAGATAAGGGCGGTCGGATGGACAGTTGGAAGCCTTACTCAGACGATAGTCGTCTACCTCGGATGGTGATTTGGGTTTTTCGTAGAAATCCTGTACCAGGTGATCTTTATCTACCTTTACAACTCCGAGGCCATGCAACCGGTCGGGTGATGAATAGTTGGCGGCTATAGTGATTTCGGCGTTCTGCTGCTGATGCCAGTCAAGGAGTACCCTGTAGTCCATCGAATAAACCTGATCCCCACTCAGGATCAGCACGTACTTGGGACCGTGGTACAGTATGTACTGCATGGTTTGCCTGACGGCATCGGCGGTGCCTTGAAACCAGTCCCCGCGAGCGATGGTCTGCTCGGCCGCTATTACATCGATGAATCCGTCGCGACTGATCTCCTGGGAATAGGATTGCCAGATATGACGGTTCAGAGAAAACGAATTGAACTGAGTAAGAATGAATATCTGGTTGAAATCCGAGTGGACACAGTTGGTGATGGGTATGTCGATAAGCCGGTATTTCCCTCCGAAACTCACTGCAGGCTTAGCTCTGTTAGCGGTGAGTGGATACAGGCGTTTACCCTGACCTCCTCCAAGAATAACGACCAGGATCTCGTCGTGCGCTGAAGGCATTTATGTTCTCCTCGAATGGAAGGTGAGCCGGCTTAGAAGCGTGTGCAGTGAGCAGTACATAAAAGACAGGCTACCCAAATCGCCCTGTGATATAATCTTCGGTTTGCTTTTCTACCGGGTGGGTAAAGATCGCTTCGGTGGTGCCGAATTCAATCAACCGTCCTTCGAAAAAGAACGCGGTAAAATCCGAAACTCGTGAAGCCTGCTGCATGTTGTGAGTGACAATCACGATAGTATAATCGGTTCTCAACTCCGCAATAAGGTCTTCGACACGCGCAGTTGATTTGGGGTCAAGGGCACTTGCCGGTTCATCCATCAGAAGAATTTCGGGATCGACTGCCAGGGCACGAGCAATACAGAGTCGCTGCTGTTGTCCACCGGACAACCCGAGAGCGTCCTCGGAGAGACGGTCTTTGACTTCCTCCCAGAGGCCTGCGCGAAGCAGACTGCGTTCGACTATGTCTTTGAGTTTCCTGCCGTTGGATGTTCCGTGAATGCGAGGACCAAATGCAATGTTTTCGAAAATCGACTTGGGAAACGGATTGGATTTTTGAAAGACCATCCCGATTCGTTTCCGCAACGAAACGACATCGACCCCCTGACGGTAGATATCCTCACCGTCGATTCGTACGCTGCCCTCGACACGAGTATTATCGATGATGTCGTTCATCCGGTTGAGCGTGCGAAGAAACGTCGATTTTCCACAGCCGGAAGGTCCGATCAGTGCGGTCACCTGCCGTGCTGGAATTTCCATCGATATGTTGAAGAGGGCCTGACTGGGACCATAGAAAAAGTCCAGCGCTGCCGTGTCGATTTTTGTCTGGGTGGTGGCAGTTTCCTGCGTCATGCGATCTCCTGTGGAGCAGGATGGTGAACAGAGGTGCGTCTACATAAACACAGAAAATGAATAGCAAATGCTAGGATTGTGTTAGGAAAGCATGAGCGTTGTATTTATTAGCGTTTCATGCCCAGTCCGTCCTTTTGGGTAGAAATCGCAGGACCGTACCTGTTCGGCCCCCGGATACACATTAGCCCGACAGGGCAGAGCAAGGAAACATCGTTCTAATCTCGTGCTAACAATCTGCTAACATTCCGCAATGATATTTCTAATCTTTCGCAAACGTTTTGCTCACATATGATGATCATCGATGTGGGTAACTGGTTATAAGAAAGGAGGATGCGACGATCTAAGCGACACTGTTCCGTGGGCGTTCAAATCCTGAGCTTCGTTAGAACTATGTTACACTTTTATTAAATTCCTAATACTTCTCCCAACCAATTCTTCAACCCAAGAGAGAACGATGAGAAAACATGTACTTCTTGCGACCGGTGCTTTCCTTGCTTTTGGCATAGGTGTTCGGGCACAGGATAGTGTCGACGTAGAAAAAAAAGTAAAAGAGATCGAATCCAAGATAGTGGTTTTGGAAGAATCGAGTGCTGCGGCATCAGGAACCATGCCAAAGCTCAAAGGGACCAAAATATCAGGATATGTTCAAGCCCAATACCGCCGAGGCGATACCCTGGTGGATCCCGACGGTTTCTCGATTGGTGGATTTTCCGGGGGTACCTTACCCGAGAACACCCAACAGCAGATGCAGCTTCGCAGAGCACGGCTGAAAGTCAAATACAAAGGGAATCTTTCTGAGGCAGTGATTCAGCTGGACTGTGCACCCAAAGGTGTTTCGATAAAGGATGCCTACCTCAAGTTCTACGAACCGTGGATCAAAACGGTGGGGCTGCAGGCAGGTGTGTTTGACCGTCCGTTCGGATTCGAAATCGGCTACTCTTCCAGTCGTCGCGAATCCCCCGAACGGTCGCGCGTAATTCAGTCGCTTTTCCCGAAGGAACGT
>JBEPYC010000093.1:0-11477 GCA_041641555.1 Chitinivibrionales bacterium
AGTATGCCCAATGGAGCACAACACGGCAATGGGAGCATCTGTCCCCCTTGTGGCTCCGATTTCAAAAGACTACTTTCTATCTTCAGGTTCTTTCGGAATAAGGGAAGCACAAAATGAATCCTTTCAGATACCTTTTTGGCTGTTGTATTCTTGGCATCGTCCTTCTCAACTGCGGGTCGGATACGCTTGCTCCTACATTGTCGGATCTCCCCGAAAGTTCCAGTTCAGTTTCTCGCCCGGTACTCCGTACGACTCTTCCGGCAAGCTGGGATGAAAACTGGTTTGCTTCACCTGCAGTATATGATCTGAACAATGATGACACATTGGAAATTATTGCTTCCCGCCACAGTGTGCTTTATGTGTGGAACGGGATATCGGAGAAGCTCAAATGGAGTGCCCCCGTCGGGCAAAACGCGTCGGGCTCGATACAGCATGGGAAATCACGGATGTACTGCTCTCCCGTAGTTGGCGACCTCGATGGTGACGGGTTGGGGGAAATTGCTGTTTCGTACAGTAACAAGGCCGCCGTCTATGACCATACCGGGCGTCTTCAGGCTGGGTGGCCGCAGACTTTTCCCGGCTCCAGTGGAGAAATTCGTTCGATTGCAGCAGCGGATCTCGACAATAATGGAACGTCGGAGATTCTCGTGGTCAAGACAAGTGATGGACCCGTGACAAACATTTGGAACATAGACGGGTCGCAGCGAAGTGGTTGGCCGCAGGTAAAAGGCCACGACTACGGCGGGTACAATCAGAATATCGGTGCAGCCGACCTCGACAACGATGGCCTATGTGACGTAATAGCAACTTATGACCGCTGCACGGCCGGTTTCTTTCATGCCGACGGGACCGGGTTTTTGGCCGATTCTTCGTTCTCTGATACCTTTTCTTACGATGTGCCCCTCTTTCATGACATCTCTCTTGCTCGTCAGGGTTGGGGACCCGACATGAACAATCGTGATGAACTCACCAATTCACCTCCCTGCTTTGCCGATATCGACCAGGACGGCCTGAAAGAAATCGTGTTGTTTTCCGACCATGAGCGTGCGGGTGAGTATAAGAACCTCGGGAACAGTCTCTGGGTACTCAACTCCGATATGAGTCGACCCAGAGGGTTCGAGCGACCGCTTACCACCGCATTTCCTCTGTTTACCGGCTACCGCGACAATATCGTCCAGGTGGCTCCTTCCCCCTGCATTTCCACCCTGGGAACCTCGCGGCCCTACATTGTGGTACCATCCTACGACGGCCTCCTCCGATGCTATTCTCCCAAGGGACATGAAACGTGGTCGGTCCGGTTCGATAATCCCGGTTCGCCCTTCATCGGCGCATCCGAAGCCGTTGCGGCCGACCTCGACGGAGACGGCTTCCCCGAAGTAGTTTTCACTACGTATTCAACAGATGTTAACCAGTCTCATCTTTTTGTTCTTTCCGCCCGGGGATCACTACTTCACAGGATTTCACTATCCGGGCGGGGAAGCATGTCTGCGCCTACGATTTCGGACATAGACGGGGACGGCGTACTCGAAATAGTATTGTCTCTCAAGGACGTTCTGGGCAATGGCACGGGAGGGGTACAGATATGGGATGTCCCTTCGGCTGAAAACGGTACAGTCGACTGGCCCACCGGCAGAGGAAATTATCTGAGAACTGGAGATTTTCAGGGCTGAACAGCCACACAAACCGAGGATTCCCAACCATGGCCTACCATTTGCACATCCTCAAGGTGATTGTTTTAACCTTAGGAGCGGGTATGTTCACCACGGCGGATACAGCGCCCGATATTTCGATCGCGTTTGACTCCTCGGAAGTCAGAGCTGCCCTTGATACGCTTGACCTCGATGAACCGCCGCCGGAACACAAAGAGCCCTTGACATCCTATTTCGATCATTACGGAATCGACATCCCTGTCCCCCACTATGTCGGCACGTACCAAAGCGGTCCTTTCACCCTTACGGCAAACGTATTTCTTCCCGAGTCGGCAAAAGCGACGGTCCTTGCCGTTCACGGATACTACGATAACGCAGGTACCCTGTGGAGCATTATATCCAGATCGATAAGCAAGGGATACGCCGTAGCCGCCATCGATCTTCCCGGGCATGGACTTTCAAGCGGTCCACGAGCATCGATCGAAGATTTCGAGCAGTACGGCAGGGCAGTCCATGATTTCCTTTCTCTTGCGCGCAACGCCTGTCCCGAACCAGTCTACTTTGTCGGACACAGTACCGGATGTGCTGCGGGCATCGAATACATGCATGCTTTTCCCGAGCATCGGATTGCCAAGGCCGTTTTTCTGGCCCCTTTGGTCCGAAGTGCCTATTTCAAGCTTTCCAAAGCAGGTTTCAAGCTCCTGGATCCCCTCTCAGAAAGCTATCCCCGGTGGAAGCGAAACTGCACAACCGACGCCTATCTGCTCCGGCTTCTGCGCGAAGACCCGCTTGCGTACGGCAGGTTTCCTGTTCAATGGTCCCGCGCTTATTTCGCCTGGTTCGATCGAGCACAACATTACGGCCCGATTGCAGCACCGCTTCTGGTTATCCAGGGAGACCGCGATGATACTGTCGACTGGAGATACAATCTCCCTTTTCTTCAGAATCATTTCGTTCAGTCCCGAATCGAGGTGATCCCCGGCGCCCGCCACCACCTGCCCAATGAGTCGGAGAACTACCGCGAGCACATGCTCAAGGAACTTACCGAATTCCTGCATACGGACGGGTAACCCTTCTGGAACGCCGAAGATAGCACTGCCGGAGCGGATCAAAACAATCGCCTGGCCATTCCATCGGCAAACAGCATACCTTTGAGTGTCGGAAGCCAGGTGGTCCCTTGCCGCCGGAGCAGACCTTCCTGAACAAACTCATCGAGACGCTCCTGCCGGTGGTCACAGTAGAAACTCATTCCGGTCTTCCGCTCGAACTCATTCTGGTCGAGCCCATCGGAAGTGCGTAGCCGCAAGAATACCATCTCCTCAGCGAGTTGCTTCGTGGTAAGCTCTTCTTCAAAGCCTACAGGCCGCTGCCCTGCCTCTACCAATCGTACATATTCGGTGATATCAGAGACATTTGCCCATCGTTTTCCTCCGTAAAAGGAGTGTGCGGAGGGCCCCAGGCCGATATACGGACGATGATTCCAATATGCCTGGTTGTGCCGACTTCGAAAACCCGGCCTGGCATAATTGGATACCTCGTAGTGCTGGAAACCGCCACCCATAAGGACATCATGGACCGTCTCGAACATCTGAGAGGTCTGTTCTTCTGAAGGTAACGGCAGGATCTTTCGATGCTTGTACAATCTCGTGCTTTCGTGTAGGGTGAGTTCGTAGGCGGAAATGTGACGTATGACCGGTACGGAACAGAGCTCATCCAGCGTGTGAGCAAGGCTTCCTCTGCTCTGCCCCGGAATACCGAACATGACGTCGACCCCAACCGAAGCGAATTTTTCAAGGAGCCTGCTCGCAAGAACCGAACGCGCCTCCTCACCGGTGTGTATCCTTCCAAGAATCCGCAGTTCACGATCCTGGAGGGACTGAACACCAATACTCAGGCGATTGATCCCCTGCTCGAGCCATTTTGTCGCCTTGGATTCGGAAAACGATTCGGGGTTGCACTCGGCGGTACATTCTGTTTCGGGAGTGGTGTTGAGTCGCCGAAAAAGGCTTTCACCAAGGATATCCCAATGCCGGGTCTGCAGGATGCTCGGGGTACCGCCGCCGATGTAGAGAGTCGCAATCCCGGCGGACGCGAGTTGGAGCCTCTCCTCAGTGGCTTTCCACTCTTTGACCAGAGCATCGACGTATCGATCCACTATCCAAACATCCCAGGAGGTTGAATAGAAATCACAGTACCTGCACCTTCTTGAACAGAAGGGCACGTGAATATAGAGGTGAATCGGGTGAGATGCTTTCACCAAAGGAAAATAGCACACTCCGTGGAAGATCAACACCGGACTTCTCAGGAGAAGTTTATTTTACTACTGAGCACTTTTATTTTCTCCTGATCATTCCAGGCCAGATGTTTCCTGTCAAGTCCAACGCAACACGGGGTTTCCCCGCGATAACTCTATTTCTGATCGTGTTGTGCTGCCTGGTTTTTCTCAAGACCGATGCACTTCAAGGTTACGCCGGCGGAACGGTGCCGGTGGACCTGGCTTACCTGGTCTTCCACCCTTCGATCGAAAGCACGAAAGCCCTCGTTGCACTTTTTGTGTCCATGTTTCTTCACGGAAGCCTTCTTCACCTGCTTTCGAACATGTGGTTTCTGTGGGTTTTTGGTCCTCCGGTCGAAAAGCGCTTCGGCGCGCCTGCATTTCTGGTTTTCTTTTTAATCTGTGGTGCTCTGAGCATGATTATCCAAGCCGTAAGTGATCCCCTCTCCCCGATCCCGATCGTGGGTGCCAGTGGTGCGATTGCCGGTGTCATGGGAGCACACCTGTTCCTGGCGCCACTTGCCCGAATAATTGTCTGGCTCCCGCCGGTATTTTTCTTTCCTGTCCCTTCACTTCTATTTCTTATTTTGTGGTTCTGTATTCAGTACATGAACATTCGTACCGGAAACCCCTCTGGAGGATCGTCGGTTGCCTGGTGGGCACACGCCGGGGGATTTGTCTCTGGAGCTCTGTGGGTTCTCATCTGTTTCGCAGCTCGAAGGAATATGCGTAGTGCACGATAAAATGATAGAGTTTATCCGGGAAAATCCCGGCGAAGCGACTTCCCAGATACTCGCCGAAAGATTCCTGATGTTTAAATGTCCCGACCCGCAACTGGCCCATCGCGCAGTCGAGGCAATCCTTGCCAAAGACCGGCGCTGCTTCTTTTCTGAAAACAAGACCTGGGAGGCGGAAAAGTTTGACAGTAGCTCTGGAGACTCACTTTCGGAACTGCCTCTTGCCGCAATCCACCTTCTTGAGCATTCGGCGGGAAATCGCACGCAGATTCACCATGTGTCGGTCTGGGCTGTTCATCCGGAGCCCACTTGCCTTCTTTCCGAATGGCTTCGCGACCCATCATCACTGAGTGCCGATGACCAGGCATTGCTTGTGGCAGAACCCGATGCGCTCGAAAAGCCTAAAAGCCGGGGTGATATTATCGCGGAAATCGCCTCGGTCCTTGACTGCCATGTCCCTTTTTACATTACGCGAAGACAGCAATCCCTGCTCTGGCGTCTATTTCTCGATGAAGGAGAAAGCTGCAATGATGATGGAATCACATTGAACCAACTGTTTTCTGGTGCCGAATTGCAGCGACCTCGTCCGTTGACTCTGGAAAAGTGCTACGCCACACTGTTTGGCTCCGATCCCATAGCGGCGAGCCCTGCCGAAAGCGGTAAATTCCTGGGGGAGTGTGCCAGAGAGGTCATTGCCCGCTTGCGACAGCTGGGGATCGAGACGCGGGAAGAACTCGAAGAAAAAGAGGCTTCGCGGGGTACGGAAATCAATCTCGAAGGAAAAACGTTCTCAAGGCGCGACCTTTCACAGCTTCCGTCAAAGCCCGGTGTGTACGCTTTCACCAACAAAGCCGGACATTATTTATACATTGGCAAGTCTTCGAACTTGAAACGGCGGGTCGGAGGCTATTTCAGGCAAAGCGAGGAATCTCCCGGCAAAGTGGAAGCGCTTCGGGAGCAATCGCATGGCCTGACGGTTGTCCCTTGTGGATCGGAACTCGAAGCGCTCATCTACGAATATCGGCTCATTCGAAAACATGCACCTTCGCTCAATTCGCAGAAGGCCATTTCGGAGCGTAAAGGCGAGTTTGCTTCTTTTCCGGACTCCATTGTTTTGCTTCCGCACGCTGAAGAAGGAAAGGCGATGTCGTTCTGGTTTCGGGCCGGGCAGAAGACAGCGATTAAGCCCTTCGACCCACACTGCTCCGACCAGCCCGGCCTGGAGCAAGAACTCCAGGACTTTTTCTTTTCGCACAAGCTTACATCCAGTCCCAATGATTTCCCCGAACAGGAAATCAGTACGCGCTGGATCACCAGGCATCGAGATTCTCTTATCTGCATACCGGCGGCAACTTATGTAAGCGGAAAAGAAATGCTGGATGCGATGATCAGCTACTGGAAAGAAATGTACTCAGGCGGTTTCTCTCTATGAGAGGTTGCCGGATGCACCGGGAATCCGGTCTGGTGTTTGCTCAATCTAATCATTTCATGGAACCCGTTCCGCCCAAAGGGGAGGCAGCATGTTGAAAAAAATTGGTACTGTCCTGGTTTTCTTTTTTATCGTCGTAGCAATTGCTGCAATCTTTTTTGGTGTTCGATTCTGGCGTTATTCAAAACGTATCGAATCAACAACAATTGAAGAGGTCGACATTAGCCAGGTCGCAAACGGCACTTACCGGGGCAAAACGAATTTCATGCTGGTGAGTGCGGAAGTCGAGGTAGCGGTCCAGGATGGACGGATAACCGAATTCAACATTATCAATCATGAGCATGGGCCCAGATATTCAGGAGCCCCCATTACCGCCCGGGTGCTGGAAGAGCAATCCCTCCAGGTAGATATTATTACAGGAGCTACGGCAAGTAGCAAAGCGATTCTCAAGGCTGCCGAAAACGCTCTTCGCGAGGGACTCGCTGCGCAATCCGACACCCCCAGCAGTGCCATGCCGGATACTGCGCAGCAAAATGTCGAATGAATTCATCAGAAAACAGAGCAATGACCCTGCAAATCGGTGATCTCAAGCATCATGTTACCCGAGATCAGTAGAGGTTGTTACTGATCGTATTCGGGAGAACGATCGAGCACAAACATCAGGACTCGTTCACCGGTCGATGTGCTTATATCCGTATGAAGACTGCGGACTTTCCTTTTTACGATGGAACGGATAGCCGTGTCAAGGACCGCACGGTTTGATTCTATCAGCTCCGCTTTCATGTGCTTCACCAGTTCTCTGCCACGGCCATTATCCGATTTGGCGAGCGAGTACTCCGCCTTGGTAAGCACACCTTTCAAGCGCACAATTACCATATCGTTTAGCAGGAATGTCCGGGTCTCCAGTGGGCCGCGGCCCATGTATTCTTTCTCGAACTTGGTTACCACCTCACTGATAGTTGCTTCAATCTGACCTTTTGTTACCGGCCTCTTAGCCATCATAGACTTTACCCTTTGCAGCCCCTCCTGTGCCCGATCTGAAAACCGTCACACAATCACGTGTTATCGTCATCGTTCTTGAAAAGGTCGAGAAAACGTTTTTCGTAAAGCTCATACAGGTTCCATCGCACCAGCTCGTCCTTCAGCTCTCCGGCCTTGCTTTTGTCTTTAGCCACTCTCTCGAACATCTTTTCAATTTTGTCCATGATGTACTGCGGTACTTCATCATGGTGCATATTGGCCAGTTCTTCATCCTGCTGATTGAGTGCGGGAAAAAACTCCCGAATACGCTCTTCGATAGCGCCGAGTTGCTGGTCCAGTTCCGAAGATGCCGTCTGGAGTTCCGTTAAATCGATATCCAGATTGCATATCTGCTGTATCACCCTGATGATTTCCATGCTTGCGCGCGGGTAGGAAAGTGCAGTTGCATACGAGGGAATGGTTCCCAGCAGACAGGCAGCTTCAATCCCACGATTGGCGGCTGCTCCGAGAAGCAGCCCGTTCAATCCGGCAATATAGCCATCGGGCATGGCAGTAACACCGAACTCCTGTATCAGGTGCAGAAGAGAAGAGTTGTTGCTTGCAGCCAATACCTTCGATTCACTCTGATGGCTCATCTGCTGCGCAAAAGCGGCCGAAGTAAATACCCGGTTTACCCGAAACTGTTCGGCGGCATCCAGTATGGTTTTGATTATGGACATTCCTTCACGCCCACCGACCTGCGAGTTGCTTTCGAAGATGATCATCGCGGGGTCATGCACATAGTGAAAAGTGCTGGTGGGAATCTCCGGAAACTGAGCAATGCCTTCTTTTACTACGATAGAATCCGGGACCATGAAGTGAGTCATGTCGATTTCGGCAAATGGTTTTGCCCCGCTTTTCCTTCGAAGGTAATCCATGGTTATGAGACCAACATTGCCCATTCCCTGCCATGCAGCAAGAAAAATGGGGGGCACATCGAAATGAATCTGCTCAAACATTTTCATGAAGTTGCTCCCGGATCTGCTCAGTGTGTTGAGCCATTGACACTACCGATAATATAGTATCCTGATATCAGCCCTGCTTCAAGATGCAATGTCGCGGGATACTCCGCGGGTTATGCATTTCCGGCATTATTGCCCAAACCAGACCTTGTGAAAGTCGAGATTTCTCGCAGCCGATGCCAAAGCTCCCTCACAAAGCAATCTTTTCTACCTCCCGCACATTCGAGAGCCCATTTCGGCTTTCGTACGAGCCCGGTCAGCTTAGGATGCAATGAGCGTACCGGCACCTGATGCATCCCGAAATGGGCCAGTGTCGATGGAAGGACGCTTAGAGTTGGTCCGCCTCAACCCCTTCATGCGGAAAGGTCGTGTACCCCGGGGCCAAGGCTATTGACGTCTTGCTGTGGGTATGTCATAATAAAGAGAAGTAGCATTATTCCGGGAGTTTTATCCGAAATGACCCTCACATCTGAGCTTAAAGACATTGTTTCTCGCTTTCTGCAGGATCCGTCAAATGGTTCGGTCGTCCGTGAACTGGGCACATCCTACTGGGAAGCCCTCTCGAAATCACTGGGAGATTGCTTCCGGTCCGGGCAGGACGCGAAATCTTTCATCCAGGAAAACCGGAGTTTTATCGACTACGGCTTAGTGCCTGAAATCCGAGATTCTGTTGAGGTGGAACAACATGCGCCCGATACGCAGAGTACACCTGTAGAAATTCAGAGCATGTCGGATTGGCTCTCGTGGACAATCGATCAGATGACCGGTGCTCATCGTGAGGAAGCCCTGCGGCGGGATATCGGACGTGAGAAGATGCAGATGCAAAAGCTTCAGAACGAGTTTTCATCTCAGCAAAGTGCCCGGAAAGACATTCTGATTCAGCAGATTTCAATGACCGGAGGCATGGACAGCTGGTCCAGGGAAGCCATCGCCGCCCTCCCTGAGACAGATTCCTTAACGATGGACATTGCACGCTTTCGGCAATCCACCGCTCGAGGGACGGTGCTATCGGCCGAAGACCGCCGGGCGGCTGCAGCACGGGAAGCCGATGCACAACAGAGAGCGGGAAATGCCGATGCTCTTCTTTCGCGCATTGCCTCGGAGCCGTTTCGGGCCGAGGTGCGTTCGATCAATCGTCGAATCTCCGAACTTGTTGCGGAAATAGTAAAACATGAAGGTAAAATCGCTTCGCTGGAATCCGACGTCGAGAATCTTCAGCACGAACAGGAATCCAAGTCCCCACTCGAGCTTGAAAACAGCCTCAGCAGCGAACTGGATTATCTTCGAGACCTCATTCGCCTGTCCTCAAAAAGAATGCATGCTGATAGCTGCTCTATTCTTCGTCCCGATGATGTCGTTTTCTCCCCGGCCAAGGTCCAGGAATGCCTGAAAACAATACTGGAAATGGATCCACGGCTCTTTCGAAATGACCGCGCATCTTTTCTCGGAAAGCCCACGATGGTTCTGGTCCCGGGCAACGGAAAATCTCTCTACGATTGGAAAAACAATCGATTCGTCGTGCCGCTTGTACCACCTGCCGGCAAGTTTATCGATTCCTTTGTAAGCGCCGTTATCGAATACCGTCTGGATGTCGATGATGACAAAACCATGCTCACTTCATACTGCAAGCTGCCGCACATGAAAGGTGTACGCTCGCTTTTTCAGATCAAGAGCAATTTTACAAAGGATTATACCACCTGGATTATCTCCGAGGCAAACGGGTTCAAAGTCCTTCCCCGTGAAACCCGTGCATGGTTTGAACATGAGGTCGCACCGCAGAAAAACGATATCTATTGCCCCCAGGAATTTCAGCCTTTCAACGTTTCTCAGTCTGAATTTCAGCGTATGCTCGAGCACGTAGAAGAAAAACTCTCAGGAGACTCGCCAGAGGAACAACGCGCCGAAGATCTCTGGGCATGCAGCATCCTGAGTTTTCAGCAGGGCAAAACAGACCGGGCCCTGGAATGCATCAAGGAATTTGTGTCCCACAAACCGGAACAACCGTTTGGTCAATACAACCTGGGCCAGATCGCGATGGCGGCATCCTCAAAGCCCGAAGCCATTTCGGGGTTCACGGAATTCTCCAAGCTGAATCAGCGCTCCTGGTGGGCGGGAGTCGCCCGCGACCATCTTCGCCGGCTTCAGATGGGATAGCCCATTTACCTCAGTCACCCGCCTGTGTTCCCTCGACTCTTTCCCACATGATATTTTCTCTGGGAAACCAAGGAAGTCTCAATGAACGCTAACATTATAGTTCATTCCCAGTCCGGTCATACGGCACGAGTTGCCAAGGACATCCGCGATGTTCTTCGTGACCGCGGAAACAGTGCCGACCTCATGCTTCTCCGACCTACCGGTAAAATTCATCCGGGATCTCGTGACGTTTCGCTGAGAAGCATGCCCGAAACTGCCCCCTACGATGTCCTGCTTTTTGGTGGACCGGTCTGGGGGTTCAGAGCATCACCAGTCGTTCGAAAATGCCTCTCGGAGCTTTCTTCGCTCAAAGGCAAGAAGACGGTGTGTTTCGTAACCATGGGTTTTCCCTTCCGGGCACTCGGCGGAACCCGGGCACTGCGTCAGATGAACAACCTTCTGGACCTGTCGGGAGCCGACATCCTGCCGGGGGTTGTTGTACCGTACACGATGCCTCCTTCCGATGAAAAAGTCCGCGGGTTCTCAGAAGAAATCGTTGCATTACTGGAAAGCTCCGGCTGAGCCTGCTCGTCCCGAGCAAGAGAGCACAGCAGTTCTCGAAAGACTTACGCCTTCCCTCACAGTGAGCAGTCGTTCTCTCAGGTTACTGAAAGGGAAATTTGAATGATTTTTATGATCATTTACTTCGCAGGGGGAGTAGACGTAATCGGTTGATGTCACGTGGTGGCTGGAGGAATCTAAAACGATGGCACGGATCAGTAAAGATCAGCTCATAAAACTTCAGAAGAAGTACAAAACGGATACGGCTATCGGGGAGCTGTACGGCATCTCACGACAGGCTGTGCATCAGCTCCGCACCAAGTACGGTATTGCGCCAGTTGAAGACAAAACCAGTGATCGCGACAAAGAAGTTATACGCCTGTACACCTCTGGTGTCCCGGGTACACGCATCGCCAGAAAAATGAAGTTATCTCCATCTCAGACCTATCGCATTCTGCGAGCCCAGGGCCTGATTCGCAAGTAGTCCGGCATGCATGACACAGGAGTCTGGGGGTATGGTTGCGCCTCTGCTGCGCAATCGCCCTCGCCCAAATGCGCATAGGCTGGCTTGCACGACCTGTCGCTCCTTTCGAAATGGCCAATCGGGGATCATGCGCGGCACTGAACTGCGCTGAGCCGAGCGTGTCCGGCTTTTGGCGATCGCTATTCGCCAGATGCCACAGGGATGCGGAGCGACAGGAACGGGCACTC
>JBEPYC010000094.1:0-11456 GCA_041641555.1 Chitinivibrionales bacterium
CCGGGAGAGACAAGCAGGAAGGCTTCTTTGAGGCTCAGTCCCGCCCAGAAGAACATCGGCAGTGACATCGTGCAGAAGACCAGTGCGGTTCCAAGGTCCGGCTGCTTCATGACAAGAGCAAAGGGAACGATGATCAGGATTCCGGGAACAATGAACGAAGAAATGCGTTCGAGGCTGATCGTGTGGCGCGAGAGGTGCCGGGCGAGGGCCAGAAGCAAGCCGATTTTGGCAAACTCTGAAGGTTGCAGCCGAACAGGTCCAACGGCGATCCATCGGCCGGCTCCTTTACTCACCACCCCCGTGAATATCACATAGGTAAGCAGAATCAGGGATATTCCATAGAAAACATAGGCCAGATTGTAGAACAGGCTCGGAGGGATTGAGACCACCAGAAGAATGATCAACACCCCCATTGTGACCCAGAGAATCTGGCTCTTGTAGATTCCGGCAAGCGGGCCGGTATCATGAATGTGGGTGGCACTGAACACCAGGAGTATCCCGATCGCCCACAAGGCTATGGCCGAAAAGAAAAGGGAGAAGTCGAAGAGTTGTCCCCGTTCGGAACGTATCATTTAGGATTTCTCGTCTTTCTTTTTTTGTTCGGCTCGTGCTTCCACGATTCGTATGCCTTCGGAGTCATTTGCGAAGAAGTGCCGAAGAACTGCACCGGAAATAGGCGCCGCAATCGACCCTCCGTGTCCGGCATTCTCCACTACCACCGCAATCGCGATAACCGGGTTGTCGACAGGAGCCGCGGCAACAAAGAGAGCATGCGTTTTTTCTCCATGTGGATTTTCGGCACTTCCGGTTTTGCCGCCAACCGGAATACCGGGAACCTGCGATCGCCACCCGGTTCCGCCCGGGCCGACCACACTGTTCATTGCCTGTTGTATCGACTCGGTCACGACATTATCCAGTTCGATACGAGCCTCCACCCGGGGCATCGTCTGCCGTACCACTACCCCCTGGCGGGTTCTGAATTCTTTCACCAGAAAGGTCCGGTACCGCTTTTCTCCATCGGCGAGCCCTCCGCTCATTACCGCCAGTTGAAGCGGTGTGGCCAGTTGAGACTGGCCGATGGCCAGGTCGAGCACCAGGCCGCGGGTCCATTTCCAGCCGCGTTTCTTAAAGCGTTCGTTGTAAAGTTTCTCTCCTGAAAGCCATCCTCCTTTTTCCTGAGGAAGATCGATGCCGGTTGGTTCACCGAGGCCATACTTCCTGGCGTAGTGATTGATGACTTCGTCGCCCAGATTGAGTCCCACCTGAAAGAAATAGACATTGCAGGAGTACTTCACGGCATCTTCGAGACTCAGCCTCCCATGCCCCCGCGGGTAATACCAGCACTTGGCAAAACGGGTGCCGATGCGATAGCCTCCCGTACATCCTGTCGGCATCCGCGAGTGGATTTTCTTCCCTCCTGCATCCATTGAAGCGACTGCCGAGACAAGCTTGAATGTCGAGCCTGGTGGATAGGTGCCGGAAGTGGCGCGATTGTTCAATGGGAGCGACGGGTCGGTAGCGACCTGGGCCCAAAATTTGTTCCGAAGCTCGGTGGCGAGCGAAAAGATGTTGGGATCGAGCCCCGGACTGCTGAACATCAGGCGAACCTCGCCGTTTCGCGGATCGATAGCGACAACTGAGCCCTTGAGGGTATCGGGGAACGCGCTGTCCGCAACCATCTGAAGTCGGGAATCCACGCTAAGATAGGCGTCCAATCCAGGTGCCGGGTCGATCCGCGGCATTTCTTCGATCTGCCCCATTCGTTTGCCGTACGCGTTTACTTCGACGTATTCCTGGCCATCGGTGCCCCGAAGCTCTTCTTCGTACTGTTTCTCAAGTCCTGCTTTGCCGATGTGGTCACCATAGAGATATCCGCGAGTCTTGAGTTCGTCAAAGTCTTTCTCCGGGATTCCTCCCATGTAGCCGAGGATGTGAAACACGCTTTTGCCCAGAGGATACTCGCGGCGGGATTCAGTCTCGACAATGACACCGGGCAGCTCTCGGGCATGCTCTTCAATTATGCTGACCAGCTCTATCGAAGCATCTTCTTTGATCGGCGTTGGATCGAACCGTCGGTAGATTGCCTTGCCCAGTTTGGCAGCAAGCTCGGTACTGTCGAAAACGGCCGCACCGCTGCTGTCCCGGATGGTACAGAGTCGCTCGATAACCGAATCCCTGTCTTTGAGCTTGTAAGGAAGAACGCAGATGGTGTAGGATGGGCGATTGCGTGCAAGTGCGACGCCATTGCGGTCGAAAATCCTGCCGCGGGGTGCTTTGAGAACTCGAAGCTGCATGCTGTTTTCGGCCGAAAGTCGCTTGTTGGTATCGGCCTGCACTACCTGCAGGTGAAAAAGGCGCAGCATCAGAACGATAAACAGAGTGGCCGCAGCAATCGTAAGCACGACACTTTTCCAGAGTCGCTCCTGCTGATCATCCTGAAGGTGTACCGGTGTGGGCATGGGTACGTGCTCTACGTGCGAAATGTGGGTTTAAAGTAGGTGTCCCAAAAGAAAAACAACGCGGCGAAAGCTGATGAATACAAGGCCCGTGGAAGCGTGCGAACAGTAAGTTCTTTGAGAAGCGGAGCGAGTTCGTGCCCATTTTTCAGAAGCTGGGCGCCAAAGAAAACCGAATCATGAATGAGGAATGCCGCAAAGAGCAGCACTACTTTCAGCAGTGGGTCTGTCCGCATCACACGATCGTTGAACAGGCCGACAAATATTCCTACTGTAGATTTTGCCAATGCGTTTTGACCCAATATCGAGGGTGAATAGAGATCCTGTCCAAGGCCGATCAAAAACCCGACATAGATTCCCAGCACCGCCCCATGTTTCATGGAGAGAAAAAACAGCACCACAACCACCAAATCCGGAACAATACTGCCGATCCGAATGGCATGAACAATGGTTCCCTGCAAAAGAAACGCGACCAGAAAAAGTGCTGTCCATTCAAAAATTCGTTTCATCTGTTCTCGAATTGAATAGAATCCACCTGAGTGCGAAAGGCGGACCATCTAGGTGATAACCGCAGGACAAAGACATTCTCAAGATGTCCAAAGTCGACGAAAGGATCGATATAAGCCCGTTTGAACAACGGGTCGGTATCTTCTTTGAATCCTTTTATAACTCCTACATTGAGTCCCGAGGGAAAAATGCCGCCTTTTCCGGAGGTCAGCACCGTATCGCCTTGGGCACAATTCACATGCGGCCTGAATCGGACGAAATACTCGCGACCGTTTTCGGTTTCCAGAATTCCCACGGTCCTGTTTTCTTTGAGCATGACTGAAGTTCTGGCCGAAGGATCCTGGAGAAGCTGCACCTGAGATATGCCGGGGAGTACCTGGATAACCTTCCCCGCAACTCCCTTGGTGCCGATAACCGGCATGAAGGATGAAATCCCGTGCTTTTTACCCGCATCGATCACAACACTTCGGAAGAGGTTCGATGGCTCACGAAGAACAACGCGCGCGGGGACAAGGTCGTAGGGGTAGGTTTCGACAATATCCAGCAGCTGACGAAGCCGTTGGTTTTCCGCTGCTTCTTCTTCGATACGTGACAGGCGCATGGTTAGTGCGGCAACTTCGGAGCGAAGCCGTTTGTTTTCGGCAAAAATGTTTTTAACGTGAGAGCTGAGGCTGAGGGCAAGATGGAACGGATAGAACACAGAAATTGTAAGGCCACGAGCGATTTTTGCCTGATGGACCGGCCCCGATGAGATCATCCATAGACTGAGCAGTGCCGTCAGAATATAGGAGAACGCGGCGCGATGCGAAGCTATAAAACGTAGGATCCAGAACATGATTCTTCTAACCCGGCAGCCAATTAGACACGAGGCATGCCGAACACCGGAGCATAGAACTTGAAATGATCACACGAACGGTTTTCGCGGAGATACTTCCGCACAAGAGGCTGCCGCCAGTAGTAAAACCTATGAACGTCCCCGTCGTTGCGTACTGAACAATACGGGGCGATACTTCTCGAGATTTTCTATTATGGACAATGCCCCTCGTGCAACACACGTAAGCGGCTCATCGATAACGTTGACCGGCAGGTTCGTTTCCTGGCGCAACCGTTCATCGAGCCCCCGAAGCATCGAGCTTCCTCCGGTCATTACAATCCCTTTATCGAGAATGTCGGCCGAAAGCTCGGGTGGCGTTTGTTCCAATGCCTGCTTCACTGCTTCTACGATTGTGGATACCGGTTCATTGAGTGCATCGCGAATTTCGGTTGAAGTAATGCGGAGAGTCTTGGGAATTCCAGCCACCAGATCACGCCCTTTGACTTCCATCTCGAGCTCTTCTTCGAGCGGAAATGCCGAACCTATCTGAATTTTAATCTGCTCGGCGGTACTTTCTCCGACCAGAAGATTATACGTCTTTTTAAGGTAGGTCACGATGGCTTCGTCCATTTCGTCACCACCGATTCGCACCGACATATCGCATACCATGCCTGAAAGAGCAATAACGGCGATCTCGGCGGTGCCGCCACCGATATCGATAACCATATTCCCTGAAGGTTCTCCCACCGGAATACCCATTCCAATAGCCGATGACATCGGCTCGGCCACCAGGTATACCTCACGCACTCCGGCACTTTCCGCCGAATCGATCACCGCACGCTTTTCGACTTCAGTGATTCCCGAAGGCACCCCAATCACTGCCCGAGGGCGAAAGAAAGTGGGGTAGCGCCGGTAAACTTTTCGGATAAAGAATTTGAGCATTTGCTCGACCAGGTCGAAATCGGCGATAACACCGTCTTTCATTGGCCGAATGGCTTCGATATCACCCGGAGTTCGTCCGAGCATACGTTTGGCCTCGAGGCCGATGGCTACGACCTTTTTTGTGTTCCGGTCGAGTGCCACTACCGAGGGCTCATCGATAAGCAGGCCACGATTGCTTACGTAAACAAGCGTATTGGCAGTGCCCAGGTCAACACCCAGGTCGTTCGTGAAAAAACGGGACGCAAGTGACCACATGAGCCGCTCCGGGAGGAATGCGTTTACAAAGAATGATTTTCCAAAATGAATCCAGTCTTCAAATATACTATTTCCCCTGAGTTCTCCACGAGGGGATTTGTAGAGAAAACAAGGATTTGCGGATATTTAAGCTGTTTAAATTCTGCGGTATGGAGCGTGGGTTTTCAAGTCTTTTAGCCGCGTTGCCGGGGTAAGGCATTTGCGGGTGCTGAAAACATACGACATTCGACCCAAAAGCAGGGGGGCATTGCCCACTTCCCGGGAGAGGCCGTGCCCTGCTGCCCAGGCTGCTGTGTTGAATCAGATGTGTGGTTACAACGCTGTGACACTGGCCCACTCCGGCAGACTCAGTACGAACGGGAATGGGCCACTCAGCAGAACGGGAGGGGGGCTGCTCAGGGAGAAGAGGTGCCGAATTACTGCTCCTGGCCAATTTCCGGGGATGAACCGTGGCTTTCTTCGGCAGCAGGGGTTGGCTCTTGTTCAACCTCTGACGGTTCACCCGCGGGCGTGCTGATACTCGTGCTGTCGGCTCCGGGGGCTTGGGAGTCGGGAGATTCGCTCGCAGTATCCTGATTGCCTAAGGTGTCGGCGGGAAGACTGTCCTGAAGAACCGTATCCCGGACTGCTTCGGGTGGAGTCGGAATGGTGTCCGGAACGACATCCCCGGTGGTCATCGTATCGACGGGTGCCAGGGTGTCCCGGGGTTGTTGCTCCTCTTTTATTTCTTCGGTAAAACCTTCAATCTCACCCGGTTCTTCCGCAACAGGGTCTTCTTCGGTTACAACGGGATTCTCGGGCAGATCGGATATCTCCTCTCTTGCTTCACTCTTGCGTGAATCTTCGCTCTGAAGGACATAGGTGAGTCGGAATCGCCACTTGAGCTCCTTATCGGAAACGAGTTTTGGAACAGCAAAGCCGAGATCGAACTCCATAGGTGCGGCGGTAAACCCCACACCACAGGCGAACAGCTCGGATTCGTGGTTGAAACGTTTCCCCACACGGATCGCCAGGGGAGCTATCGGGTTGATCTCAACGCCTGCGGGAACGATGATCTGCTTGTTGGTGTACCGGTATACTCCATCGATTGCCACCCGGTATCCGGTGGTCCCGACAGTATCGGCCCATGATACGCCCGCGCGGGCATGTATCGGTAACCCGGCACCATCGCCAAGCTTTTTGTCTTCTCCCAGAAAAGATGTCGTTTCCCCCGCGTGAAATCCTGCGGCCCCCAAATACAGTTTCCCGGGAACAACGGTGTACATGATTCCGCCGCTCGCCGCTATGCCGTATGAAGTGTTGCCCTGCACCCGCGCATGAAGGCCCTCGGCCTGGACGGCCAGTGCATATCGTTTCTTTTTGATCCCCAGGGCCACAAACAGCATCGATTCCTGCCACGACGTAGTGAGGTAGGGGTTTACTCCCCGTTCATCGGCAAGCGGAATGTCGCTGACAGTGTAGGTTTGAAAATTCAACCCGGTAAACCACTTTTCCCCACTCCAGGCACCTTCGACTTGCGGCACGACAAGGTCCCCGGCAGGATACTGTCCGTATTCGAGTGAAAGATACGGTTCGGCAAGCAATGCGGGGAGTGCCGGATTGTAAAATGCAAATCCACCGCCGGGGAGCGCCGTTCCGGCGGCACCCATAGCCAATTGACGCGGATGAATCGGCTCTTCGAGAAAATGAAACCCGAAATTGGCGGTCAGACTGTCTGGTGCAGCAGTAACTGCTCCGAAACCGAGAATGACCGAGAGTATTCCTGATGCGCACCATCGCCCAAGTATGTTCATCGCAAAGACCGTTTCGTGGATTGGAAAGAGTATACGATATTGATTTGTTGTTCCACCCCTGCCAGGATTTTGTTCAGAGAGAGTGCATAGTCCACACTCAAGCCGGGGTGGACCTTGACAAGGTCGATCGCGGCACCGAATCCAAGACCGGCCGAAAAATTATCGGAATAGGTTTGGAAATCAGTGAAAATATCGGTGTCCAGAGGTATGTCACTGAGGGCCGCGCGCAGGGTGATATTGTCCCAGTAGCGCCATTCGAATCCGTTACTCAACAGCGCCGATACTCGCTGGAGCCGGTCGTAGCCTTCGAAGGAAAGCTCGTTGAGAAGATAGCTTTTCAGCGATGCATGCCAGATAAACGGCCTTCCCTGAAGCTCTCTCTGCACGGTACTTGCAAGCATCAAGGCCACTGGATAAGCACTGCTTGAAGTCTGCTGAAGATCACCGAGGTCGTAGCGCTTGAACTGCCAGTCGTTTCGGGCGAGAAGGTTTTGTACTACTGCCGCAAAGGTGATATCTTTTCGCCATTGGTAGCGAAGACCCAGGTCGATACCGCCGATCGAAAATGCATAGGAATACTCCACGGGACCATCTTCTTCGGAGAAGCCATACGGGTCATCCGAGGCAGGGACGTTCTGATAGTACATGCCCAAACCGGCACCAACAGCCAGATGCCTGCTTATCGGGTAACTCAGCGAGACCTTGGAGGTAACCGTTGTGTAAGCGGCTTCTCCCACCTTTTCTTCCTGGGCATCCATAATGGTAATGGATGGGTCTCCGCGATAGAGAATGGCCACTCCGAGTCCCAGGCGGGATAACACCCGAAAGTCCATCGACAGATTGCCGTCGGCTCTTCCCAGCGCCCGCATTCCCCCGCCAAAAGAAATCCTTCCCGATCCCATCGACAGCTCAGAGGAGGCCGCGGGATTGATCATCGACATCATGTAGGCCGGACTGGTGATATTCGTATTTCCCAGCGCCTGAGCTTCGGCACCAACCGGCGGCCGGAGATAGGCATCCGTAAGCCCCCCGACATACGAGGAAGCATCGGTGAGCAGGAACGCCCCGCCTATCAGAATAACGGCCAGCCAACGGCCGGGTACGGGCTTATTTTGCCACCACGATCTTACCAAACGCTCGCTCTCCCTTGTTGGATGAAATCTTGTAGTAGTACACTCCCGGTGCGACTGGTTTCCCATGACGGTCATTACCATCCCAGTGATCTTCAAGCTTGATCGTCGATCTTCCATCCCGCCGATCGCTTCCCTTTTCACGCGGTTCGTTTTCGATGATGGTCTTTACATGGTCCATGTTCCAGTCGTATACCGCTATCGTGACATCGGCACTCTCCGAAAGGTTGTATGCGAAATACCCCCTCTGGTTGGTCTGATACGGCGCGAGAATGGTCGGGTAGAAATAGGTCCGCTGAAGACCGGATTCGAGCGCCGGGGCCCGGTGTTCCCGAGTGAGCGGTTGCTTCTCCCGTTCGTCTTCCCGTGGATCCGTGCTGAAATAAAGACCGTCGGTAGTTGCAATCCACATGTAGGCAGTGGAGCTGTCGATTCGTTCAAATGCGACATCTTCAACGGCGGGAACCTGAATGTTAGGATCGGCTTGGTTGAGCCGTTGCGCGAAGTCCTCTGAGATCGGAAGCTTGTCTTTTGTTCCTATAGCAAAGGCCTCGATTTCCCCGGCCTGGGTCACTGCATACACCGTATCACTGTCGCCAAAACTCATGTCGTGCACCGTATTGGATATAAGCCGGGTCCACGATGCGGTGGTGGTATCGTAGATGCATAATTTCGGTTTGGACTCAATCTGACAGATTGCCAGAATCTGGTCTCTGGAATTTCTTCGGCGAGCAAAAACTTCGATGAACCGCTCGATCGAATCGTTTGACGAACTCAGCGTTGTCCCGAGTGTATCCCAGGCATCATTCTGCACCGAGAAGGTGTAAACGCGGGGTGCGGTTACCGCATAGAGGGTGGTGTTACCTGCGGTATCGAAGGTGGCGCCGATCCTTACGACTTTTTTAGAGGGAGTAAACAGAGAATCGAATGCCGGCGGAGGGAAGTTATCGAATGCAAAGACTGAATCGATACCGGGGTAGGCTACTGAAGGCGAAGGAATCCCCCCGCGGATGTCTTCGGGTTCAAGCCGCACGATTCCGGCGTTTTCGGTGGCGGTCCAGAAGGCCTCGGGAGTCCAGACGATATCGCGAGTGTTCAGAGAAACACTGTCACGCAGGGATTCGGAGAACTTTTCGCGATTCCAGGGGAGGTCTATCGAGCGGATGTTGTCTGTCGCGTGGTCGTAAGTCCAGATGCCGTTGGGCTCGTTGTTTTCGGGCAAAGCTTTGGGCACCAGTGCCAATTCACTGCCAATGGCTATGCCGAAATGGATGACCCCGCTATCGACATCCCAATGGAATTCATCGTAGATGTTGGTCTTGTATCCCCACCACTGCAGGGGCTGGTTGTCACCGAGGGTATAATTGAGCCCATTTGCCGTGACCATCCAGAGCGTGTCGCCGCGAGCGGCGAGTTCGAGAATTTCGTTGCTGGTGATCTCGCGGGTGATTTCACCGTCGACTGCGTTGGCAGGCAACGACAGTGCAACGAGGGCGATGGCGGTGCTAAGAACGCATGTCAAGTATTTGTGCATCGGCGGGCGGCTCGAAGGTAAAGGTGTCGTTGGGGATGGAATGATTGATTCTGATCTTTTTGAACGTATAGGTACTGGTGTTGTTGTTTTTGTCTACTATTACCAGTTTCTCGGCATCGACGGACTTTTTGTCGACTGTCAGTGTGATCGATTTGATATGTCCTTCGGTGCCCTCGGTGGGCACGGACTGCACTACTATTTTACGATTGGTTTCTTCGATTGTCTCGAATGTCGGTTCGGTAAGATAGGTCGAAAGAATTCTGCTCGGATGAAACGCCAAATCGACATCGAGCAGGTTTTTCACGATCACCTGCTCTGAGTGACCGGCGTATTGCCAGAAGGTGCGTCCATCGCACACCCAGGTGGTCTTGTTCAGCTCGACCCGGAATTTATCGGAGGGACCCGCCCACAGGTGCCCTTTCTTCTTTTCTTGTTTTTCTCTGACCGCCCAGTAGATATTCAGCTCGAAGACGGCTTCGAGAGTCTCGGCGTTTTCGTATTTCTGTCGGACAGTCTTGACAATAGCCGGTTCTTCGGCAATGGATGGCAGGGCCATGGTGACAATAAACGTCATTAGGACAGGAGCAAATACGAAGAATCGCTTGGGCATACTGTTTTACCTTTCAAAATTTCTCAAGCAATACCGAAGTAACCGGAGGGGGACCGAAAAGGTTGACCAGGACGAATCCTCAGTACCCCATCCCCGAAAGAAGGTCTTCCAGATCCTCGGGTTGCATCAGGACTTCCCGGGCCTTGCTCCCTTCCGAGGGACCAACAATTCCAGCCCGCTCCAGCTCATCCATCAAACGCCCCGCCCGGGCAAATCCGATTTTCATCCGCCGCTGGAGAAGCGATGTAGAGCCTTGACCGATTGTTACAATGGTCCTGGCGGCATCCGGGAAGAGGTCATCGCGGTCGGAATCGCTCCCGGATCCTCCTCCGGCCGATTCGCCCGCGGCTGATCCACCTGATTCCCTGGTTGCTTCTTCGAAACTGTCGATAGTCTCGACATCGCTTTCCTGTTGTTTAATCTTGTCCACAACCTTCTCGACATCGTCTTCGGAGATAAACGCCCCGTGATAGCGCTCGATATCCGGTGCCCCGTTGCGTAAAAACAGCATGTCGCCGAGCCCGAGAAGTTTCTCTGCTCCGACATGCCCGAGGATCGTGCGGGAATCGTTGGACTGTATGGTTCGGAAAGCAATACGAGAAGTGAGATTGGCTTTAATCGTACCGGTAATTATATCGACCGACGGCCGCTGCGTGGCTACAATCAGATGAATCCCGACTGCACGGGCCAGCTGCGCGATCCGCTGAATGCTGGTTTCGACCTCCTTGGCGGCAGTGATCATCAAATCGGCGAGTTCGTCGATTATAATAACGATAAAGGGCAACGCTTTATTGTCCTCTTCGGAAATAGAGCCTTCCTTTATTGCCCCTGCAATGACTTTGTTGTTGAACGACTCGATATTCCGTGCCCCAACTTTTGCCAGAAGCCGATAGCGACGGTCCATCTCGAGCATTCCCCAGTGCAGTGCTTTGACGGCCTCTTTGGACTCGGTCACCACGGGGGACAAAAGATGTGGAATGCCAAGATAATACGATAGTTCGACTTTTTTGGGATCGATCATGATGAGCCGAAGCTCTTCGGGGGTTTTGGTCATCAGCATGCTGCAGATAAACGAATTTATGCAGACGCTTTTTCCGGCTCCGGTCTGACCGGCGATCAGCAGATGCGGCATCTTGGTGATATCGGCGACAAACGGCGCTCCCGAAATCGACCGCCCGACCATGATCGGGAGCTGGTTGCCGTTGACGAGGGTGTCCGGGTCTTTGCCGGCCTCCTCCGCGAAGCCGCGGATCTTCGTCCACGACCGGGTGAACCCCTCGGGCGTGTAGAAGTAGGTGAGCCAGCCGTCACCGCTGACCGCCGCCCGGCGCAGCACCTTGTCGGCATAGCCGCCGATGAGCAGCGGCGGCCGCGGCTCCTGGACGGGCTTCGGATGCATCACCGCGTTGCGCAGG
>JBEPYC010000095.1:0-11411 GCA_041641555.1 Chitinivibrionales bacterium
ATACATCGATTGAAAGGATCAATACGAAGGTGTCCGATTGCGATGGTGCTTTGGACGCGCTACTCTGGATACTGGCGAGACCTGGTCGAGACTGAGGAAGAAAGATGATGGTCTCCTCATGTATTTTCAAGGACGTGAAACATACTCTACTTATTATCGTTTTGGTTGGAGCCTTATTGCCAGCATATTCTTCAGATAGAATAGGTCGGCAGGAGTATGGTGGCATGGTGGCCGACACATTGCCCCTGGATTCAGCAGAAGCCGCAGCCTTGAGGGATTCCTTTTTTGAGATTCAGAGCAGGCTTTTGCACTACTATCGACGTTTCCCGACGTCGGTCGATTCATTGATTGGGTTTCCAGGCATGGGGGTACATAGCACCTATAGCACCGATGCCAGTGGCGTGTCCGAAGTACTTGCCAATGCGCCCACGATTGTGCACGTTCCTTTTTCGCTCCCCTCCATCCTCAATCGAGCACTTCTCTATGGGTTTCCGATTTCACCATCATTCGTTCGTCGGGGGAGCATGTCCTCTGATCTACATTTCGATGCAATCTACGGTACAGACCTTCTCTTTGCCAGCCAAACTCGTTATCTTTCCACGAGCATTGGTGCTGAACCCGGCTATCGGCTGCATCCATTCAGGCTTGTTTCGCCGGAGCTGAATGTCATGTGGGAAAATGGTGTCTTCGATGAGAATATTCTCGATGTACGCTTTGCCCGCCCAATCACAGAGAACACGGTTGCTGCGGTCTTTTCAAACTATCGCCATTTTGATCGTCGGTCATTCAGTCACGACTACAACAATGTGTACGATTTTTACGCTGCTCTGGTTGAAGACACCTCCATTCTTTCCAATCGTGGGATCAGTCCACTCATAGATGAACATGTTTCCGGTATCCGGCTGTCCTGGCAGGGGCAAACCGGGACGGTCATAGATGGAACTTACCGGTATGTACATGCCGAGAACGACCTGGTCAAACAGAATGAGGCTCAGGTTGATTCCCTTGGACAACGTGGAGGTCCCGTATGGGGACCTCTTGAATGGGAGCGTTTCACAAAGTGGAACAACCTGCTGCAAGTGCATGCCGGCAATCTCTCATCAGGGCCGCTATTTACCGAAATGGACTTTTCTCTGGAGCATGGCGGGCACAAAGTAGCTCCTCTGCCACTACAGCGGGGAGAAAGAACCTCTATCGAGGCGCACGCTCGAGCCGGAATCGGGTTTCAAAACGACACGGTTTCAGTCCCTTATCGATTCGCTCTGACCAGAAAGTCACTCTATGTGAATGAACAGTGGGAGTCGCAGGAACACCTGATCTCCGCGAAATACGCCCGAAGAATGGAAGTGGGGCCGCTATCGCTGCGTACGGAGTTTGGTGGGGGAGGGCAATTTAGAATTGCCGATACGTTGAATGCAAGCAGAGGGGTTTGGAGCGCCAATGTCGGCGTGGAAACCGGAGGGCAAAAAATACGAGCATTTGCGGAAACGGGAGCTATTGGGTTTGAACCACCGTACGATATCGATCAATATCGCTCAGGGCATCTTCTGGATGGTTTCGATAAGTATGGCTTGGAAATGCTCGTGCACGTGCGAAAAATGGGGCTGCTTTTCTCGGTAATATCTCTTCCGGGAATCGATTCAACGTCGGCTAAACATTACTGGCCACAGGGGGTTCTGCCCTATGAAATGCCCAGCACCGTTTTTTCTTTTGCACCTGTGGTTGGACGCTATAAAGGGCTCAGTGCAGAGGGCAAATTTATGTTCAGCGATAAAAAACCCTTTCTTAAAGCACGGTTGATGCTTTCCTATGAAACTGCTCTGGTCAAGGGGAATGCTCATCCGCGAGTAGATCTTGTCCTGAACTATTGGGGAGAACGGGGTTCTCTCGTTTTCGGCAATCCGGAACTATGGGATCAATGGGGGCGGGAAATAATCGATGTATCCATACGACTTTCGATGCAAATCCATTCGTTTCGCCTGTTTCACAAGATCGACAACATTCTCAACAGACGCATCGCGTATGTTCCTGGTTACTTCATGCCGGGAATCACTTTCCGGTGGGGTTTCAATTGGTTGATCCCAGGATAAGTATCTTCTGCGTAAATGTCTTCCCGCCGTGCGATAAGAGAAATACATAGGTACCGGGAACCGGCCAGGCGGATTGGTTCCGTCCGATTCTCCAGAACCCTTTCACCAGTCCAAATTCGTCCAGAACCTTGCTTTCCTTCCATACGAGCTCTCCTCCCATATTCCGAACCGATGCGACAGCGGGGAAGGATTTGTCCCCGGGTGATTCGCTGTGCGTAAACTCGTAAATGACTTCGATGCCCGGCTTCCCGTGTGGTATCAGAGAAGGGAAGACAATCAGGCGATCCGTTGATTGGGGACGCATTTCGATCTGAATAGATTCCTGAACCGTCGAAATAGAAAATGTCTGCGGCTCGGTGCGAATAAATCCGGACGCTGATGCGTATGCTTCGTAGGGGCCGCTATCATCATAGTATAAGGAGACAACTCCACGTGCGGAGGTTGTCCGCGTTTGCCAGGAGGATTGGCCGAGTTTTCGCCAGAAAACCCGTGCCCCTTCGATCGGGGCAATGGAATCCTGTTCCTTGTAGAAAATCAGAATGTCTACCTGGTTTGGTCGAAGCGTGAGTGTGGTTCCCCAGGGAGTTGTTCTCGTCTCAAATCGATACCAGTAATCGAGTGCAGGTATACCGATGTCCATGGAATCCGGCAATGCTCCGTCCGTAGAAGAGAACAGCATTTCTCCTGACTGTTCGGAGGTATCTACGTGGAGACCTGACGGAGTGCGGAGAATTACGCCGGGCACAGGTGATCCGGAAGAATCGCGGATGTGAACATGTAGAGATGTTTCTTTCATCTTGACGCCGATTTCGGCGTTCGGAAGCCCGTAGCCATAGGTGTTGTCGACTGATTGCTGGGACGGCACAAATCTGCATGAAGCCGTAAGATAAGCCCGGATAAGCGCAGGTGAAGCACTCGGGTGGGTTTGTCGCAGAAGGGCGCATATACCGGATACTATCGGTGCAGCAAAAGATGTCCCGCTACTTGCTACATACCCGGCGGTTGTTTGGGGTGCCGGTACAGGAACTCCTACTCCCAGCGCGACTACATCGGGCTTTATCCTGCCGTCATAGGTAGGCCCTCGGCTACTGAATGCTGCGATTTGACCAGAAACATCCAGCGCTCCCACAGCAATCACCCCATCGGCATCCGAAGGTGCATTGATTGTTCCTTCATGACCCGGACGGTTGCCTTCATTACCCACGGAATTCACGATGACGACGCCCCTGGATGTCGCGTACTCGGCGGCGGTTCTGGAGATAGTTGTCGAAATCCCATCCATGTCCATATAAACATAGTCGGAATCGGGTGAATCGAAATCATAGCGGTAGCCCAGCGAGCTGTTGACAATGTCAACACCGAGGCTTTCGGCCCAGACAAGGGCAGCTACCCAGTTGTCTTCCTCGAGGTGGCGTTCATAAGCGACCTCTTCGGTCCGGGCAAGCACAAACGTTGCATTATGAGCCACGCCCATGAATACTCCTGGATCGTATCCTCCGATTAAAGCAAGTGTTTGCGATCCATGTGTATCCTCGTGAGTGACATCAGCGTCCAAGTCGACAAAATCGCTATCTGCTACTATAGCATCTCGGGCAAGAAGGTGCTCAAAACATCGATGTGTTAACCGAAACCCGGTGTCGAAGATTGCAATCATAATTCCTGAACCCGGGGGCTGTTGAAAAGCTGTATCGATATGTGCGTGTGCGTTCTTGAGAGAAATCTGCGAGGCATAGGTGGAACTCAGGCCGTAAGAGTCTGCGTCAGGTTGTACCTTTTTGGGGATTCCTGAGACTGGCATTGGCAATTCCGTCGTTCGGACCGGTAAAACTTCTTGAACGAAATGCAGGTGCTTAATCTGCTGGAGTAGAGAATCTGGCACCAGGAAGCTCGCTGCATTAGCCCATTTGAACGTGTGGCGGTGAGAGGCCCCTATACCTGTGATCGTCTGAATATAGGTTGAACTAACGGGCTGGTCTTTGCGGGTCACGCTTCTGGCTCCCGCCTGTCGTCTGCGTGCCATTCCTCGAGAAGTTGCCGGGGCACCTAATGAAGACGGAGGCTTATCGGTAAAAACTACCCAGACAGGATGAGCGGTTGCAGGAGTATATGGCTGGTGAGGGCCGGCTGAGGCGAAAAAAAAAGTGCCGGCGATAATGATTAGGTAGAGCGTTGCTGTCATGTGCAGAGATAGGGGGAAGCCACAAAGAACCCCGGAGCATGATAGGCACACCGGGGTTCTTTGATCAGGGAGAGCCAAGACAGATCTAATTGATGCGCACGATTTCGATTCGGCGGTTCTTTGCCCGTCCAGCAGCAGTCCGGTTATCGGCAATAGGGCTGCTGGGACCGAAGCCAACCGCCCGCAGACGGCGAGGGTCAATTCCTTTGGATGTCATATACTGTTTTACCGCATCCGCACGCATCTGCGAAAGTTTCATGTTCGTTGCATACTTGCCGAGACTGTCTGTGTGACCACGTATTTCGATTTTTATTTCCGGATATTCACGGAGTTCCTTTATAATCGGATCAAGATACTGATATGATTCATAGGACAGGTCAGCTCTTCCGCTTTTGAAAACAATGCCATGAAGAATCTGATGCTTCGGCAATGAAGATTTCTTCTGCTCCGGTTTTTCGTCGGGGCACCCGTCTTCATCCTGATTATTGTTGAATGTCTCGGGTTCATTAGGGCACTTATCTTTAAGGTCAGGAATGCCGTCCTTGTCGTTATCGACATCAGGACAACCGTCGTCATCCTGGAACTTATCGAAATCTTCTATGTCGTTGGGACATTTATCGAGGGAGTCGGGGATTGCGTCTTTGTCGTTGTCGGGGTCCGGACAGCCATCGGCATCTTCGAACCCATCGAAATCCTCGGCGAGGTTAGGGCACTGATCCTTTGTGTCCGGACGCCCATCGCCGTCGTTGTCGACATCCGGGCAGCCGTCCTCATCTTCAAAGCCGTCGGTGTCTTCCTCCTTGTTTGGGCATTTGTCCTTCACATCTTCTATACCGTCCTTGTCATTATCTGCGTCCGGACATCCGTCTGAATCTTCGAATCCATCAACATCTTCGGGGTCTTTCGGGCACCGGTCATTATCGTTTTTGATTCCGTCGTTATCATCGTCCTGAGCGGAGAGGTATCCGGTCCACCCCATAGCAAACTGAATACCCACTGGAGGCACAGAACCTATGGAGTAACGATAATTGTCTTCCACTGACACTTCCCGAGTGTACGTGCGCTGGAACTTACCCCGAGCCGACGGAGAGAGACCGAAATCTGCACCAAGGTTGACAAAGACACCAGCTGGAGAGTTGATGCGCAAACCGGGGGTGATCCATATGAGTTCGCCGGGGATAGTTTCGGGTGAGTTGATAATCTTGTTAGCGCGTATTTCAGAGGCAAGGTCTACGTAAACGGTGAGAACCTCAATGGGGGAGTATTCAAGCGCCAGATTACCCAGCGCGACAATCGCGTTACCATTGAAAGGAACTACCCCCCCCAGGTTTACATCAATCTGTAAGGGAACGGTGTTCTTTGCAGCTCCAACATCGAAGGTCCAAACCAGCATTCCTTTGGCGGCAAAGCCGTCCAGAGAAAATTTCTCTGTCGGGGCAGTGTCGTCATTGTTCTCATAATAATACCCGTGGCGTGGCAGAATTCCTTGATCCGACATGCCGGCCACATCGGCAATAACGCTCAGCACGTATGACTGATAAAAAACACGTGGTTTAGTAGGCTTTGGGTACAGAAGTTTCGTAGAGAATTCAATATCTCCAATACCGAATTCTGAAATCCCAGGCACGCCGTCCCAGTAAAAGGGCGTAGCTACCGCTATATCCCAAAAAGAGGTAAGCCCTAAACCAAGAAAAACATTCGAAGAAAGAAATTTCGCAGGATCTCGTTCAGAAAGTGTCGCCAGGCTAAGCTCTGTAGGATGACTATGCCAGTCGAGGAAGGTCGATGATTGAGCATAGTTAATGCCAAGGCCGACATTGAGACTTGCCCGTCCCAGTGTTTTCGCGGATAAGGTCCGTACAACACCTTTCTGGCCATTCGTGTTGATGTTTCCCACCGCTACCAGGGCGATCGCAAGTAAAGCGACACAGGCAGCTCTTAACATATTTCTCGGACGCATTGCAGCTCCTTCGTATTCCCGTGAGAAAAGGTTGTGCACATGTAATGAATTGTGCGCTTAGTCTATTCTATGGAGTTCCACTCGACGGTTGAGTGCCCGCCCTTCAGCAGACTTGTTGTCCGCTATCGGATCTTCTTCTCCAAATCCTACAGCTCTGAGACGTGATGGGTCAATACCTCGCGCAACAAGATACTCCTTAACAGACTCAGCCCTCTCCTGGGACAGCTTCTGATTGGCTTTCTTACTGCCGATACTGTCTGTGTGTCCACGTATTTCTACCCTTATTTCAGGCCATTCACGAAGCGATTCGAACACTTCTTCGAGTATAGTATACGAGTCTCCCGTAAGGACCGCACTTCCGAACTCGAAATTGACGCCACGAAGAACCACCCTTCCTCGCTTGATTTCCTTGGGTTTGGGCTTCTCCATAGGACATCCGTCGTTCTCCGGAACTCCTGGAGTGTCGGGACAGGTGTCCAATGAATCGGGAACTCCGTCATCGTCGTTGTCCAATTCCGGGCATCCATCATGATCTCTAAAGCCATCCCGGTCCTCCGGATCGGTCGGACACTGATCGGAGGTGTCGGGTATTGCATCATTGTCGTTGTCCAGATCAGGACATCCATTCTCATCTTCGAAGCCGTCCATATCTTCCGGCGCTAACGGACAATCGTCATCAAGGTCCGGCACCCCATCCTTGTCGTTGTCTGGATCGGGACATCCATTCTCATCTTGAAAGCCGTCCTTGTCTTCCGGATCATTGGGGCATTTGTCCTGAATGTCCGGGATGCCGTCGGTATCATTGTCCAGGTCGGGACAGCCATCGGAATCCTCAAATCCGTCGAAATCTTCGGGATCCTTTGGACATCGATCCACATTATCTTTCAGCCCGTCTCTGTCTTCATCCTGGGGGAGAATGTAGCCAGCCCATCCGATAGAAGCAGCAACCCGCCATCTTTGATCGATTTTGCTGACGACTTCTCTGTTTGAAGACGTTTCATAAGACATCAGAGTGGTATCAGCATTCAGGTTTATGTCCCCACCTAATGTCAAGAAAAAGCCACCTGGCGGAGTAATTGATATGCCCGGTGAAAGGCGCAAGGGGTCTTCGCCTATTTTGAAATCGTTAATTCCCGCCTCACCGCTGAATTCGGTAAAAAGAGTAAGCCACGGTGCAGGCTTGTATTCGAACGCGAGATTCAGAAGAAACATGCTTTCCAAATCGGCATCAAAAATGAACCGGGTGCCGAAATTGACGTGAAGAAGCATTGGACTGGTGTTGTTCAGCTGATTGATATCGAGTGTCCAAAGCATCTTGAGGTCCATCTCCGGGACCCCCGAAGTGTAGAATGCCTTGATGGAATCCTGCACGTTATTGTTTTCGATTCGGTAATACGCGTGCCGTGGAAAAAAACCTGCGTTTGGGTCGCCTGTGGGCAGACTCAATCCGCCAAAGAAAGCGACCTCAAAGACGCGCGAGTGAGGATAGGGGGGATACTGGAATTTTCCCGTAATCTCAAGGTCACCAAATCCACCACGGAGCCCACCCAGCGCACTGGCATGATCCCAATAGATCGGCATTGCAAGAGAAAAGTCCAGAAAGCTGGTTAAGCCGTACCCAATGTGAGGAAGAAGCGAAAACGCTGCCATGCCTGGAAAGGTAACCGTATCACCGGTTGATCGGTTAATCACGGTGTCGATAAACTGGTTGTCAGCACTTCCCGCAGCATGAGCCCCAACAGAGAGCCGTCCGAAGCCGAGTGTTTTTGCCGACTGCAGATAGAACAAGCCGGCTTGTCCCAGGCGACTGGAGCCGGGGGCGTATTGAACCGCCGTATAGCTATTGCTTATTAATGCGGTTAAAATAACCGGTGTCAGGATAAGTGACCGGATAGTCATGAATGAAATACCTCACGAGGAATCGCAGGAATTAAGCATTCCGGCGTGACAGGAATAGGAAATGAAGATAATACTATAAGGAAGAGACTGTACTCAAACAAAATAATCATTTCGAAGAACAGGTGCAACAGGTGAGGAGGCTTTTGCAGTGGCTTCGAAGTGTTTTCCTCATTTGAATATTTTGATGGAAAGCGGCCATGAATTGCCCCGTATCCAGAGATGATATCAGGCATCAAACGCTTCTTGAGCAGATATTCTGAACCAGTCTATATCTTATGTATATTGAGGGCATCCGGTTGATATCTCCGTTTCACTAAAAGGAGTTACCCATGCGACTTCGATTGCTCCTTCCGGGTGTAGTGCTGCTGTTAGTGGTATGCGCTCACCAGAAAAAGACAATGGTCTTTCCTGAGAGATTTGAAGGTTTGACCCAGATGGTCCTGGCTTCCGAAACTAAAAACCTGAGTTTCACCGATACAACCGTTCAGAAGGTTCTGGGTTTCAAACTTGGAAGCGCTCAGGTTCGTGTGACGGCTAATGTCACTTTCGATTTCTATCTGGATTTCGATAAAGATGGTTATTCGATGGATTACAACGAAGAAACCCAGGTGCTTCGTTTTGAGGCTCCTGCGCTGCGAGTGAAGAAACCCATTATCAACGGTGCTCAGGTCAGTTATCCTGAAAAAAGCATTCTGATTAATGAGGAACAGAAGGCGGTGGGAAAACTCGAGACACTTACGGAGGAATTCACCGATGATGGAGAACAATTGCTTGGCCAGAAGTACGTGGTAGATAAATGCAGCGAAATGCTACGAAACTATATCGAAGGTCTGTGCAGAAAGCTTGGGTACTCGGTTAAGTCGATCGACGTCGTCTATCGAGTGCCCAAAGCCTGATTCTTGAGGAGTCGTCCTTTTTTTGAAAAGCTTCTAATGGCCGAAACGGGGGAATCGAGGGAGGTGGCTTGTGCCCGATAAATTGTACCGAACACTGGATCAGCATGAGATTACGCAGCTTGAAACCCAGGGCTGTTCGTGCGACGACTGGAAGCGCGTTCAGGTTGGACCCGGCTTCGATGCAGCTCATATTCGGAACGTCGGGTTTTCCGGTGAGATTCGAATCGGGAAGACGGGCAAAAAGCTCCCAATGGTTCAGGGGGCAACCATGCCGGCGGGGATACGAAATGCATTTCTGCACAATTGTTCTGTCGGAGACGATGTCCTGATAAATAATGTGGGCATGAGAATTGTCAACTACTCGATAGAAAACGGGGTGCAGATACAAGATGTCGGCTTGATCGAAGTCGAAGGGCGCTGTTGTTTCGGGAACGGTACCGAAGTGCAGGTGGTGAATGAATCCGGGGTGCGCTCGGTTCCTATTTTCGATGGGCTGTCGGCTCAACTTGCCCACGTACTTTGCTTCTACCGGTACCGGCCGCGTCTTGTTACCAAACTTCAGAAAACAATTGCCGCGTATGCTCGCGGGGTAACTGGGAATAACGGTGTAATCGGAAAGGAATCGCGCCTTTTTGGGTGCAAGGTCCTTAAAAATGTCAAAGTGGGCGAGAACTGTTTAATCGAAGGTGTGGAACGGCTCGAAAATGGTTCAATAAACAGTACTGCCGATGGTCCGGTTATTGTCTCGGGGCCGGTGATCGCCCGGAACTTCATCGTGTCTTCGAGTTCGAATATCACCGATGGGGCGGTGATAACGGATTGCTTCATCGGACAGGGCTGCAGGTTGGGGCGCGGGCTTTCTGCTGAAAACACACTCTTTTTCGCAAATTGTGAGGGATATCTTGGAGAGTTTTGCTCGGTTTTCGCTGGTCCTTTTACCGTTTCCCACCATCGCTCCACTCTTCTAATTGGGGCTGCACTGTCCTTTTTTAATGCTGGAAGTGGCACAAATCAGAGCAATCACATGTATCGCACTGGTCCGGTACATCAAGGCGTCTTGCGAAGGGGAGCCAAAACCGGGAGTGGGGCCTATCTCCTCTGGCCGAGTGTGCTCGATGTTTTTTCAGTGGTGAAAGGGCGCCATTTCAAGAATCTTGATCTTGCCGGATTGCCTTTCTCGTATATAATCGAAAGCGCCCAAGGTTCAATCGTGGTTCCAGGGGGGAATCTGACCAATGTGGGTTTATATCGCGATGCACGTAAATGGAGGAGAAGAGACAGGAGAAAGGGTTCTGAGATCCTCGATACCTTTGTACCGGCAGTCTTGAGTCCTTTCGTTATGGAGCGAGTAGAAAAAGGAATTGAGTTGCTACGTGCTCTGGTTCAGGAGCAGGGAGAAGACCCTGAATGGTACACCACAGGGGGAGTGCTGATATCCAGCAAAGCTCTGCACTCAGGGATAGATCAGTACAATACCACGATAGATTATTATCTTGGTGATTGCTTGAGCCGTCGACTGGCAGCGAACCCTTTTCGTTCGTTTCAGGAAGTGCGGGAGATGCTTGCGGTTTCGGAGGAGGATGGACAGGATCGGTGGCTCGACCTGGGCGGCCTTCTGGCACCACAAGAGCCAATAAATGGAATACTCAAAGAAATCGAACAAGGCAAGGCCGGATCATTGTCCGATATGCAGACCCGTTTCGGCACAATCGCCGGAAAATACGCCGATTATGAGTGGACCTGGGCATCGGGGCGTCTGGCAGGGCGCCTGGGCAGGTCATTAGATAAGGTAGAACCGACCGATCTCAAAGAGTTCCTGATACGATGGAAGGTTGCAGTGAGAAAACGGTTCGCCGGCTTGCTGGAAGATGCGAGTAAAGAGTTTTCTGATCGAGCGAGAATCGGCTATGGTATCGATGGAGACGAGGGAGATGTGAAAAAGGATTTTGCCAAGACCCGCGGGGTTCAGGAAAAAGATACCACGGTCGAAGCAGTAAAACAAGAGATCCGTGAGAAGGAACGATTGGCTGATCAGCTTATTCAAATGCTCTAAGGTCTTGTGCTGGGGTGGGAACGGAAGTGTCAAAGTTTTCACATACTCGGGTAGTCCTGCACGTCGATATGGACGCCTTTTTTGCTGCAATCGAGCAGCGAGATACGCCGTCGTTTCAGGGAAAACCGGTGATAGTAGGGGCCGAGCCCGGTCGACGGGGCGTTGTTTCTGCCGCAAGCTACGAAGCGCGAGAATTCGGCATACACTCCGCCATGCCGATCGGTGAAGCATATGCCCGATGTCCTTCTGGTGTTTTCGTTCGCCCTCGAGGTGAGGTATACGCCGAGGAATCTCGAGCAGTAATGCAGATTCTCGATTCTTTCAGCCCGTATGT
>JBEPYC010000096.1:0-11319 GCA_041641555.1 Chitinivibrionales bacterium
AGCACCGATTCACACCCGTTCTTTATGGTACCGTCCTGCCCGATGAGTCGTCAATAATTCCGTGCACCTCCTCAGCCGTCTACGACTGTAGCTCCGGGAATCTGCTCTGCAAACTCGTTCCCAAACGCCTGAGAAGGCGTCAGACCTCCATGAATGGTGCCTCCGAGCACGCGATCGACAGCCATAACGGTCGTGATGGCGGTGAGCCGGTAGGCCTCCGGCCCCTCAAATCGTGCTTCCGCACCTTCACCTTTCCCGTTGACCGCCCGAGCCCAGACGTATGACTTGCTGGTCTCCCGCGTCCGGGCATCCGGACCTTTCACGAAACGCTCGACAATGGCATCGGCGATTTTCCTTCCCCAGGAAGTGCGTGATAATGCCGAGAGCGCCCCGGTCACCGGAGTAAACACATGTCGCACCTCTTCCGGTACGGCTGTGTAGGTGGTGATATCGGGAATACCCGTGGATCTGTAGGCCGTCGACAGATCACCCCAGCTGATAGGAATAACCGAACGAGTCTTGTCCGAAAAATGTACCCTCTTTCGGAAACGTCCATGAGCCGGCTGCAGTTTTCCGTTCCGACGGACCAGTGTTCCCGCATGAGCACCGCGGAGAAACGTCTTTGCAGTTCCGGTGCTGACTCCTCCAAGACCGGTGAACGCAATCTCCAGTTCAACGGGGCTGTCTATTCGCTCTGCCACATGCGAAGCCAGGCAGTCTGTGGGCACAACATCGAATCCCACCCCCGAAATAAGCGCAATCTCGGATTCCCGTGCTCTTCGCCCCAAAGCAAAGACCTGTTCGAATACCGGAATTTCACCAGTTATATCGAGGTAGTGGCGCTTGGTGGATAAACACGCACGGATCATCGGACGGGCTGTGTAATGAAATGGTCCCGCTGCATTGACGACCAGCTGAACCCCTGAAAGCATGTCCTTCAGGCCTTTGCGATCCTTGAGATCGACAGCGACATATTCCAGGTCATGAGTACTGGCTAATCTCCGAAGTTTCTCCTCCGAGCGCCCGGCAAGAAGCGGTCGATGCCCCTGAGCCAGGGCCTCTTCGGTAATCAGCCTTCCTGTATACCCGTACGCGCCATAGATTACCCAATCTGCCATAGAACACTCCTTGAGCTGCATATTTCTGAATGATAATTGTCGGTTTCCAGATGAGAACGGCACTGGAGTATAGGTTAGGTTTGCCCTCCTGAAACCTCCAGGTAAGCTTCAACCTACCGCAAAGACCGTTCCATAACCATGCCGGAATGGCAAACCGACTTCAAGAAGAGGATAATGCAGAAGAATGGGCCCTGCTCCCCGGACAGGACTGGGGTGGTGCTGCACGAAATGCTCCGCAGGAGAGAGTGACCCCCAGAAGGTACCTGGCGGTGGCGGTTTCGAATCACTTGTGTCCAACAATGAACGCCGCATCCGAGGCCAAAGGCATTGCCCTCTTGGCTGTGTCTGTTCAGTATTTCGGAATGAGGCAAGCACGTGCCGGGATGAGACAGATCGGTTTCAACAGGCTCGTGCACCGTTCAGGAGCGCGGTCTCCCATCCAGTCACTGAGCCTGCGTTGTGGTGTGCTTGCCCAAGCGCCAAAGTACCCATGCCAGACCACCGCCAGGCGTTTGCCATGAGGGATCTCGGGCTGCACGCCATGTATTTCGAAAAGCGAACACCAGTCTCAGGACCCTTGCAGCTCCTGAGACCTGTTGAGCTGCTGATCACTCATTTCGTGTTTTGGCGGTGCGATCTTGAAATTAAGTGCCAGAAGAGCAGGCACAATAACCAGCGTCGTTACCGTGGCAAACGTAAGCCCATAGATAATCGCCCAGGCAAATGGTTCCCACATCTGCGAGGACATCGATCCGACCTGGATAGAGAAGTCGTGGAAATCAAAACTAACCCCAAGTGCCATCGGAAGCATACCGAGAACGGTTGTGATTGCCGTCAAAAGCACTGGACGCAAACGCGTTTTCGCCGCCTCGGTAATCGCGATCTGCCACGGATGCCCGTCGCGGATCAGTATATGGGTATAATCGATGAGAACGATGCCGTTGTTTACAACAACACCCGCAAGCGCGATACACCCTATACCCGACATGATGATCACAAACGTCTGCCCGGTAAGAAAGTATCCCCAGAAGACCCCCCCGAAGGAGAGGAGAACACTGACCATAATGATTATCGGCTGCATGAGCGAATTGAATTGCGCTATCAGGACAATAAAAATGAGGAACAGCGCAATGAGAAACGCCTGTCCAAGATAATCGGTAGCCTCAGAGCGAAACCGCTCGCCTTCGCCGGCTTCCAGGACATAATCACTGGGGATACTGAGAGCATGCACCCGCTCGGCAATTGCTTCTTTGATGGGCCCCTTGTTCTGTACATCATCTTTGAAGTCCGCCCATACTTCAACAGCGCGCTGAAGATCCATTCTTCGAATCGTCCCGACTGAGCTTTGCGCCTCGAGGTTCGCGAGAGAGGCCAGCGGAATACGCTCTCCATCACGGGTTATAATCTGAAGACCGGAGAGGTCCCGGATGGAGTTGCGGTACGGATCCTGCAATCGTACCGAAATATCGAATTCATCTTCGGCTTTGCGGTACTTTCCGACAACCGCCCCGTGCATGGCCGTCCTGACAGTCTGAGCGATCTGAGAGGTAGAAAGCCCATAGTACGCAGCCTTTTTCCGGTCGATAGAGATTTCCATCTCCGGCTTGGCGGGCTCGTAATCCGTATCGATCTGTTCAAGCTGTGGGTACTCTTTGAGTATGCCAACAATCGAGTCGGCGATCGTTCCCATCACCTGGTAATCGGTGCCCACGATTCGGTAAGAAATCGGGTTTCCGGTAGGCGGCCCTCCCTCACGCGCTTCAATGACTACATCGGCTCCGGTAAAATCCTTGAGCCGATTCCTGAGAGAATCCAGTGTAGTCTGCCCTTGGATTTCACGTTCGACAAATGGAACAAAGGCGATCTGCACATTTCCCTTGTTGTATTCCTGGCCACCCGAGAACCGGCCCGTGCCCCGCCCCGACGTGACCTGGTAATTGTCAACAGACCCGGGCACCCGCGGAAGTATCTCTTCCACAACCCGCACAAGACTGTCGGTTACCTCAAGTGGTGTTCCCTGGGGCGCTTCGAGAGTGATACTTGCATCCGAGGGATCGAGGCTTGGAAAAAACAGGGGCTCTTTCCCTGCCGAAAAGTAGACAGCAAAGCCAATCACGACAACAAGGAGCATCCCGAGCGTTGTACTGATCGGATGTCGAACGGCAAATTCCGCGACATCCTCGTACCGCCCCTGAAACTTATGAAAAAAACCGCTTCCTTCCATAATCTTCTTCCGGTTTTCCTCAGAGATTTTCAGGAAACGAGAACAGAAAACCGGGTTAATTGTCAAGGCAACTACCAGGGAGCTGGAAAGCACGACAATAACTGTTTTGGGAACAAACGACATGAAATCGCCCATAACGCCCGGCATGAAGATAATCGGAAAGAATGCCAGGCAGGTAGTCAGAGTGGATGCGACAACCGGCATCGCCACCTCTCTGGTTCCATCGATAGCCGCCTGCATCCGGGGCTTGCCAAGCGAAGCATGCCGGAAGATATTCTCCACTACAACGATGCCGTTATCGACCAGCATACCCAGGGCCAGCACCAGGCTGAACAGTACTACCATGTTAAGCGTAATACCCATCAACTGGAGCACAAAAAATGATATCAGCATGGAAAGCGGAATGGCAAGCGAAACAAACAGAGCATTGACCGAGCCGAGAAAGAAAAAGGTGACCACAAGCACCAGAACGAGGCCGCTAAAGATATTGTTTTCCAGATCCCGGACCATATCCCTTATGTAAACAGATTGATCCTGAGAATACACGATCTCTGTGCCTTCAGGAAGCTCCGGGACAATGCTTTCCATTCGTTTTTTCGCTTCATCTACAATATCGACGATATTCTCGCCGGCACGTTTGGAGACCGAAAGCGAGATCGATGGCAGCCCATTCAAGCGTGAATACGTTTCCGGTTCGGCCCAGGTAAAGCGTACGATTCCAAGTTCGGAGAGTGGTACTTGTACACCTCCGGACTTGATCATAATTTCACCAAAAGCCTCATCTTTTTTTATCTCTCCGGTGACCGCGATCGTGTAATTCTTCGCATCGGTCTTGAGTAGTCCTCCCGGTATGGTAACATGTTCCGATTGGATTGCCCCGATCACATCGTTTAGCGAAAACTCATAATTCTCCAGTTTTGAAGGATCGAGCTCGATCGCGACCTCACGCTCCAGATTACCAGCCAGCTCTACCTCGAGGACTCCTTTGATTCTCTTCAGCCGCTCCTCGACATCCTGAGCCGCCTGGTCGATCACCTCCAGGCCATCGGGATGTGTCAGGTTAACAACGAGAATAGGCCAGCTCGAAGAACTCAGTTCCTGAACCGCAGGTTCTTCGACATCATCAGGCAGCTGGGTCTTGGCGACATCGACCCGCTCACGTACTTTGCGGAGAGCGATTTCGACCGAAATGTCTGAAGTGAATTCAACCATGACAAAGGAAAGACTCTGCTGGCTGGTCGAGGTCATTTGACGAATTCCCTCGAGCCCCTCGATTTCCTCTTCCAGGGGCCGGGTGACCAGGTTTTCGATATCTTTTGCCGAGACCCCCGGATAGACAGTCGTCACGAAAATGTAGGGCTGTTTGATTTCGGGGCTGGATTCCCTTGGCAACTGCAGATACGCCATCGTTCCTACGATGATGATCAGAAGTACAAAGCTGAAAACGGCGGCGTGTTTGCGAACAAAAAAACCAATCATTTAATTGCCTGCCTTTTCAACGATTTTCACCGGAGTACCGGCAGAGACCAGGTGCTGTCCCCCTGTAATAATCGTATCTCCTTGGACTACCCCCGACAGAATAACCGTCTGTGCTTCCGTGCTTGCGCCCAGCTCAACCATATTGTATCGAGCCTTGCCATCCCGAACCGTCATGACGTAATTCTCGCGTTTTTCACTACCGATGACGCTTGTGGGAACGACAATCTGATCAGACAGGTTGTTCAGCGTAAGAAGAACCCGCGCGGTAAGCCCGGCAAGGAGAAGCCGACCCTTATTGGGAATCTGCAGCTCTGCATCGAAGGTTCGCGTTCGTGCGGAGACCTCTCGCGAAAGCCGAACCAGCTCGCCCTTCCAGGTGCGGTCCGGGTACAGATCGAAATATACCTCAGCCGGATTCCCTACCTTCACATTAGCGATATCGCTCTCGGGGATTCCAACCGTCACTTTCATCGTGCGTGTTTGCGAAACCGTAAAGGTTGGAGTACCGGGAGCCAGTTCCTGATACAGCTCCACCCCGCGCGACATAACCACGCCATCGATCGGCGTAATACAAAGGGCTCCCCGTCGGACACGCTCAGCCTGCAGAAGAGCCGACTTGGCGTTGAGCCAGGCCAGCCGCGCCTGATCAACGGCGACTTTCGATGCATTTCCCTGCTCCAGATGAGCCTGAAGCCGCTCGTAGTCATCTTTGGTGATCTCCACATTCAGCTTTGCTGTCTCGTAGGCATTGACTGCTTCATCAGCATTGATCCTGCCAAGATGCTGCCCCGCTTTGACCCGATCGCCCTCCTTGGCATACAACGCATCCACTCGCCCACCGCCGGTTGCGATAATCCTTGCGTCTTTGAGTCCCGAGATACTGCCATAGTACTCCCCCTGAACTTCAAAATCCCGGGGTTCTACCACAGCGACTCTCACCGGGATGGTGTCCTGGGCGGTCGAGGTCTCGACATTCTCTCCCTTGGCGTCTCGGTTGCAGCCGGTGAGTCCGGCAACTGCGATGACCACTGCTGTTATGCTGACAATTGCTCTCATCATGATTCCTCGTACACGGGTAATCCCAGGTTGAAACGCAACTGGGCGATAGTGAGTAAACGCTGCATCCGCAGCTCGTAAAGTCTTTTCTCCGCCTCTCTGACTTCTTGCTCGGTTTGCAGATATGTCGTGATATCGACATACCCACGAGAATAGTCCCCTTCGACCAGCTCCATCGCTCGCTGAGCGGCACCAAGCTGGGCCGATACTGCTTCCATGCTCTCATCCAGTACCCCAAGGCGATCCCGGCCTTCGCGAATAGAAATTTCGTTTTCTTCCCTGATTTGTTTCTGCTCGACCTGCGCCTGACGAGCCTGCGCGAGCGCCTGAGCTGTTGCCGCGTTTCGCCTGAAGCCGTCGAAAAGGGTCCAGGAAAGATTGAGCCCAACGGCATAATTGTAGAATCTGGGTTCCACAATTGCCGTATTCGGCGGGTTTACCATTTCCTGAATCTGTTCATCGATGCCACGCAGATAGTACGCACTCGCATCTATTCCCGCGATCAGGCTTATCGATGGGAAAAACCTGCTTCGCTCGTAATCGGCCTGGTCGCGCCGAAGTGTTGCCATCAGGCCCTTGAGCTGGTATTCGGCACTGGCCCCCTCCGCGGGCAGATCGGCAATGGTAAGCTCCGTGGTTGTATCGACTGCCAGCGTGTAGGCGGTGTCTACTTTCAAACCGGCAGTCTGCGCAAGCCTCAGCAAGGCAATATCGCTGCTGCTCTGGGCAGTGAGAAAACCGGCCTTGGCGCCACTGTATTGTGCCTCGACCCTTAGAAGGTCCAGGCGGGATCCTGCCCCGTTTTCGACTTCGATTCTCATTCGTTGCAGGAGTTTTTCCGCGCTGGCAACGGATTTTTTCGCAATGGCAACCTGCCGTTGAGCCAGATAGGCCTCCGAAAACGACTGCATAACCGAGAGATACAACAGGTTGATCTGCATCTCCCGCGTCAGCTCGAGCACGCTATCCTGGGTACCCGCAAGCGCAAGTGCGTTGGAAACACGACCGAATGTCAGAAGGGGTTGCCGAAGCGTAATCGACCAGGTGTTGGCAATAGCCTCATATCGCTCGATTCCAGCAAACGGATCTCCTTGCGCAGCTGGAGTTTGCGAAAGTGAGTCTCCCTGCGGTAGAGTGTCTCCCAGCGCTCTGGCTCTTTTACCTAAAGGAGAGCCTTGCCCGCCTCCCCCGCCCAGTCCTCCGCCAAACCCGGAGGATACCCCTATATTCGATCTCGAAACGTAATTAGTATTCGCCGAAAGGTTTACCATCGGCCACGCTTCGGACCGATAAAACTTCACCTGCTGACGCCCGGCCTCGTACTCGTAAGCAATAACCTTCACCTGATCACTGCTTTCACCCGCAACCTGGAGGATCTCTTGGAGTGTGTAGGTAGCTGCACCTGCCTGGAAAGGCAAAACCACGGCTGCTATAACGATAAATGCTTTCTTCATATATTCCTCGAATCAACAGCGACAGTAGACTACAAATAAATCGGTGTATCGGAGCTATCTACGCGTTAGTCACGCATGCAGGATTTGGGGGGGTATAAACCCGAACGCCCTTCCCACGCCTTCAGACCGGACGCAATGCGGCCCGTTACAAGCCTTCTTTTCCCGTCAAAGGGGCGATAAGCCGCCGGCTGCGAGATGCCGTTCAAGGTGTATTCGCCAGCAGCTTGCCCCATGTTCATAAACCTGTTTGCTTGCATCGACATTCCCACCTGAGCCGGACATACCATGCACAGGTTGTTATTGAGCATCGACACCCCGCAACGTGAATTCAACGAGGTCGCGGATAGTCGGTTCGATATCCTCCATCGCCCCGTTGATCTTCCAATCCATAAACGTACCACGCACAAGCGATGCCACATATCTGGCAAGGGTCGAATCCGAAACGCTCGAGCGTATCTCTCCGCGTTTTCTGGCCGCCTCGAACAGATCGGCAACCAATGCAAGGATACTTTTGTTAAGTTCCCGAAACCGCGAGACTTCCGATCCATGATATTTACACAAATTTCCGATCATGGCCGGGCTCGCGGCACGAAAATTAAATGCGGTCACAAAAAACGCGAACCTGTCCCCGAAATGCTCAATTGTCGCACCAAGAATGTCCTCCAGGTTTTCCCGCAACGACGAAGACACCTTGCTGACATCGCGCAACCGCCCTAACAGCCGCTCGTGTTCACGGATCGTGAGCTGGAGAAAAATGTCCTCTTTGTCGGTGAAATAATTGTACAGTGAACCTTTGGAAAAACCTGCCGCTGCCGCAATGTCTTCCAAGCGGGCTTCATGAAGTCCCTTCTCCGAAAAGACCTTCAGCGCAGCATCGAGTATGAGCCCGCACTTCGCCTCTCTAACGGCTTGTTCCCGAAGCGATTTTGAATTTTGAGCTGATGAATCCGAAGGTGCCAATTCTGACTCCAAAGTCATTTTTGTGATACCAGTATCAAATATAGGACTTATTCGTCACTAATTCAAGTTCAAAATGTGTTAGGGAGGGCAACGGCCGGTCTGGGAGCGGCCGCATAATCAAGTGCCTGGGGGCTTTAGGCAACAATGAGGAAACAATCTCTGAGAGACGTGGCGAGGATTTCGCCTCACATTACGCTCGGCGGCTGCAGTATGATAAAGGTACGGCGATGAACAAAGTGTTCCTCCGTCGCTCCTACCCCCAAATAAATAAGCAACGGCCGGTCTGGGACCGGCCGTTGCTTTATTTGGTAGCGGGGCCAGGATTTGAACCTGGGGCCTTCGGGTTATGAGCCCGACGAGCTACCGGACTGCTCCACCCCGCAGCAACTCGTTTGGAGTTTCTAAATATACGAACTTTTTGATTGGAGCGCAAGGGTTCACCTGCATTTTTGCTAAAAAAGTCTCTATTTTAGTCCTCAGCCTTCGCTTCCGGTTTCGATTCGTGCAAAAGTTTCTGCATCTCGCGAAGCATTGCCGTGAAAGGGCTCAGATCCTGGCTCTTAATCGCGTCTTCGCCCTGCTGCACCCATTTTCCGATTTCACCCTGGTAGGCAACGATTTTGGAGTTCATATCCATAATGCGTGCAGCCAGTGTCTGCGCGATACCAAGGGCAGCCGATGCGTTCTCTTCGAAATACCGCGTTATATTTCCAACAATCAAAAACTTACATGGGGTAACGGCTTTTACCGTTGCGATACGACGGCAACGAAGAAGCGAGGCGATTTCTCCGACATAGGAGCCCTTTGCGTTGATCTGGGCTACTTTGACGCCCTTGACCAACACTTCAAGCTCGCCCGACATCAGAATGTAAAGGCCCTCACCCAGCGTACCTTCTTTCATCACGACCTGTCCGGCCTCGAACTCCACAAAACGTTTGTTCGGATCAACTGCTTCACTCATCGGCACCCCCTGCATTGATGAGGCATTTGCCTGGTTCATTCCAACCGCTTTGCTCTATTCTATATATCCACCAGGGAGATCGTCGACAGTTATCCTCGGAAACCATTATTTCGAAACGCGAGAGAGGCCGGTCCCTTTCAACCAGACGAATATTCGCGGCTCTCAGGAAAAAGCTCCTGGGGCGACTTCGGTGCAACCCTGATCGACTTGCACCTTTCCGCGATCACTTCGCCAGGCGGAGCTTTTCTCCGCTTCCGAACAAATCTCCCTTCCGTCATATGAACCTCCGAGGACCCGGTGTGGCGAGCGCGGGAGAACCACACCGCAAGTGATGCTGCCTTGCTGAGCACTTCCTGCTTTGGCCATGGTTTGTTTTTCTCACGCCGGACCACCACATGAGAGCCGGGATGAGCTACCACATGCATCCAGACATCCCACGGTTTCGCAAAACGCACCGAGAGTTCATCGTTTTGTTCATCGTTCTTTCCGATAAAAATATCGACACCATCGGCCACAAAATGACGATACGGTACCGAGGGCTTTGCCGCGCCCGCCTTTTCGGGTCGGCCACCGCTCTGCCCTGCTTCCAGGCGTTCTGCCTCCGAGCGGAGGAGCGAAATATCCCGCTGCGCAGGCTCCAGTTCTCCGCCCTGAATTTTCTCGATCAATACCTTGACTTTTTCCAACGACCGAATTTCCCCCACAGTGTCATCGACTTTCCTGGAAACAATCTCAGTACCCCGCCGAGCTTTTCTCGCTTTTTTATATAGAAGCTGCGCATTGCCCACCCCATCGAATTTCGGGTTCAGTTTCACTTCCTGATCCTGACCGGTGTGCACATCATTGATCACGCATTCCGTGGTACCTTTGGGGTAAACCGAAGGGTCGGCAAGAATCGTATCAGCCACGTGCGTGTATAACTGCGCTTTCCGGGTCTCTTCGGCATCCGCTTGCTGCTTTGCAAGCTTGGTACGGGAATGCTTGAGTGCCTTGTGGACCTTCTTCTTAAGATCGTCAAGATTACCGATCCCATTCTCCTCTAAGCCTCCGATGCTATTGTTTTTGTCTATCACCTCGTAACCCCTTCGGAATAAACCTTTCAGATTCTCTTCTGAAACAGTGCCCAACCCAGTTCCAGGTCTCTCCATGCTTCGTCCCGGAGGCGCCGCCGGAAGAAAAAAGTCTTTGTGCCTTGACTGCCATCTCATTCGGTGGTACAATATAAACAAATTGTCTGCCACGCTGCCCGTACTGAGGGAGCCGCGGGGCATATCACGGACGAAATTTTTATCCAGAGAGCGGAGCTTATGGTTACCCACGTTTCACTGCAATGTCCTTTCTGTGGACAAAACTGTGATATCTTCCTCAGCGACAATGCGACGTTCATCATCCTGAACTGCCCGGAATGCGCGAAACCTCTTGTATACCACAACAAGACATGCCAACTTCTGTCGCGAGACCAGATGCAGAAAATCCGTAATGCCCATCCGCGACTTAGTCTCGGACAGGTTATCGAAGAATTGGCTTATGATGTCTCTGCAGTGAAACCGAGTCCGCAATCCCAGCATGCCGCCTCTGCTCCCGCGCCGAAACCTCAACCGGTACAAACGCCTCGCAGGAGACCCAGTCGCGGTACCATAACCAGAGACGATATCACCAACCTGCAGATCGAGCTGGCCATGTGCGACGATATGCAGCAGTTTATCGATAAGATGTAAAAGACCATTTTCACATTCGGTCACGATTCCGGGCGTGTGGAAACCATTCCACACGCCTTATGTATTTTAGAGCCGTGCTCCTCGAATACAAAAAGTATCAGTTTACCCCCGTACTCGGCTGGTCGATTTCTCGCTATGAATTGTTTGACAAGTGCAAGCGGCAGTATTACTATAACTACTATGCCCGCTACGTCACCGACCATCCTTCCTACAAACTAACCAAGCTCAAGGAACTCACCTCGATTCCCCTGGAAATCGGCAACGTTGTCCACGATGTCCTGGAAGCATTTCTTCGACGTCTGCAGAAAGACGACAGCGCAATCGATGAACAGCGTTTTCTTGCTATTGC
>JBEPYC010000097.1:0-11287 GCA_041641555.1 Chitinivibrionales bacterium
GCCGGAGGCCTCGCGAATGTTTCTGCTGTCGAACTCGCAATGCCCAACAAGCAATTGAGGAAACCCCTGTTCAGCATTGGATTGGCATGCCTGCCGTATGAGGCTGCATACCCGCTCGAAATCGTCGGAACCGGTGAGTTTTCGGTAGGTCTCGTCCGAAACGGCGCAATGCCGTATAACGATACTTTTCAATCGAAGATTTGCCAGGCAGGAGCTCAGATCCTCGGGAAGAAATGCTGAGTCGAGCAGGACCTCAATTTTTTCTGAAGGGTACTGCGAAGCAAAAGTGTTCACCTCACTCACCAGGTTATCCGAGCCGTTTCGGATCACTATACGGAGCAGCGGTGCTTTGGCCGGGGAAAGGTTCGCCATCTTCGTGGTGATTGTATGAATATCCGCCGGCAATGACCCATCGATATGGATCTGGATAAAGGCCGGACTCTTTGCCGGCATACCTGCTCCTGAGTACCGGGTCAGAAGGTCGCGGATTCTTTGCATTCGTTTTAATGAGTCATCCGGAGTCATAATGGGTCTCGACTATTCTTGAGTAAAGAAGAATCAGCACAACGATGTGTGAATCGGGTGATATCGGCAATGGTCGTATTTCTGGGAAAAAGCATCTCCGCTCAGTTTGGAGAGGATGATGCAGAGATACGCCTTGCCGGGCAGTCGCTGTACGATGACACAATCAGACTGGCCGGGAAGATCGGCGTAGAACCCTTAGATTAGTTTCGACGGTTTTTGTGCGGGTTTGATGTAACGGTCCGCAGCAGCATCTTCCCCAAAATCTAGTAAGATTCTACATTTCCGGGTGGGCTATCGCAAGTACAATGAAATCAACAAGCTGGTGACAATCAGACGCTGCGCCTGAAATGAACCGAAATCCTATGCGCAGGTTTTCAGATCGCACAGCCTCTTATGCCGCAAGGTTCCGAGGGAGGATGGTGTCCAATCACATCGACTCTGTTCCGGTTTTGCCGGGTCGGTTACTTGGCGTTGATGGTCACGGCTGAAAAGCCTGCTCCGAAGCCATTGTCGATATTGACAACGGTAAGTCCCGAAGCGCACGAGTTGAGCATGGCAAACAGAGCGACCATGCCGCCCATGTTCGTTCCATACCCGACACTCGTTGGTACGCCGATAACGGGTTTTGAAACGGCACCGGCTACAACCGAGGGCAGGGCGCCTTCCATGCCGGCAACAACGATAATCACTGAAGCTGATTCGAGAGTCTCTTTATGAGCGAACAGCCGGTGAATGCCTGAGACGCCGATGTCGTGGATAGTAACACAGGAATGGCCGAGAATTTCCACGGTGCACCGGGCTTCTTCGGTAACAGGCGCATCGGCAGTACCGGCACCGGCAATCGCAATCGTTCCACGGACCGATTCCTTGGGAGCCCAATGGGAGGATTTAATCCAGAAACAGCGGCCAATTTCGTTATACTCGACCTGAGGAAACCGTTTTTTCACCGCAGCGATAAGCTCCGGGGAAGCACGAGTACCGAAAACAGTTTCATCGGCTTCAACCTGGTGTTCAACGATTTCCAGTACATGTTCAATTGCTTTGCTCTGGCAGAAGATTACCTCCGGATGGCCGGTGCGAAGTGCCCGGTGGGTATCTACTTTTGCAAAGCCAATGTCGTGAAATGGAAGGTCTTTGAGTTGTGCCATCGCAGAAGCGACATCGGTTTTCTGCTCAGAGACAGATTGAAGAAGTTTTTGAAGGGCTTTGATTTCCATGATTGTTTCTCTGTTGGATAAGGTGAACCTACTCCAAAATATGATCCTCGGCAAAAAAAAACTGGTTGGTTTCAGATTTATCTCATTGGTATGGCACGATTAGATCGTGTGAAGCAGGGCAGTTCATGAATTCCCCCTGCTCTCTCTTCAATCATCTATCATTTTCCCTTTCCCACAGTGCAACAAGTTCGATCAGCTCCGCGGAGCTATCGGCTTTAAAAACCCTGGAGCGAAGCTGTGAGGCACCTGGATGCCCCTTGATATACCAGCAGATCTGTTTTTTCATTTCAGCACCTGCGCGCCGCTCGCCATAGCGTGCTGCATACTCAGAGACATGGCTTCTGATCATTTCGCACCGGGTGCCAATATCTGGTGGAACATAGCGGGTACCCTCCAGCGCTGCGCGTATCTCCGAAAAGATCCACGGATTTCCCTGGGCGGCGCGGCCGACCATAATGCAGTCACATCCGGTCTGCTCGAGCATCGTGAGGGCGTCGGTACCGTTTCGAATATCACCGTTTCCGATAACCGGAACGGAAACGCTTTTTTTGACTTTTGCAATGCGTTCCCAGTAGGAGTGCCCCGAGAATCCCATCGAGCGTGATCGAGGGTGTACAGCTATTGCCCTGACTCCGCAATCCTCGGCAATCTTTGCCAGCTCGACATCGACCCACTCTCCCACTGTCCATCCAGATCGGATTTTAACCGTAATGGGAACCGAAGTCGCTCGGACCATAGAGGTGAGAATGTCCCGGAAACGGACAGGGTCGCGAAGTAACGAAGAACCGCCGTTTTTCTTGACCACTTTGGGAACGGGGCATCCGGCATTGAGATCTATGAAATCCGGCCGGGTGTGTTCGCCTGTCCAGGCGGCTGCTTCTCCGAGACTCCTGGGGTCGGATCCAAACAGTTGCACCCCGATTGGCCGTTCGGTTTCCGCAAACCGCGCCAGGTCCCGAGTCGCTTCGGCCCCAAATCGAAGTCCCTCGGCGCTGACCATTTCGGTGACCACGACGTCGGCCCCATGATCTCTGCATATCTGCCGAAAAATGGGTTCGGTTACCCCTGCAAGGGGGGCAAGCCAGATTTTCTTCTTCTCAAAATCCATATCAGACCTTACTATCGAAGGTATACTACGAATGCAGTACGTCTTTTCTTGAAACAGCAGGAGGCATTTCAGAAAAAGGTGCGAGCAGGGACTTTCTTTTCCCACCCGACCGGATACGAAAATAAATCCGTAGAGAAGTGTCATTATACCAGTCAGAAATCGCTTCGAGCTGACTTCCGAATGCCTCCGAAGTATACAAAGAGGCACGACTGGCCAGCACTACGAATGTGTGGTAAGCGATGGTGGTTCAACCGATGCTACCAGCACGAAATTACCTAAAACGGAGCATGGTCAGGAAGTAACCGGCGCGATGCTGAATAAGGCAGCGTTCATGGGGGCATCGAAATATCTCATTATTACTTTCGGGCACATTGCTCTGGAAAAGCTACCCGTGCAGGCACTGATTTCTACCCTTGAGCAGAATGCCGGCATTGCTGCAATCGGCTCGTTCGTTGGAGAAAACGGGAACGGTGCGGTCAATTTCCCGTTCGGTTCGGAACCATCGGATTTCGGCCAGGAGCGCAGTTCTGGTCGGTGGGGAGCCGTCAGAAGAAGCGTGTTCATGTCGGTGGGAGGCCTGGGACGACAACTCCTTCGCGGAAGAGAATTCCATGGTCTATTCCAGAAAATCGAGCGCACGGGACATGGGGTTGGAGCGGTCGATCCCGGAGATGTACTTCTGCCGATTCCTGCGAAAGCAGTGGAACCGTAGTCAGTCAGGGAGAATGCAATCGGGGGAGTCGTAGCCGGCTTTATTCACTCGAGACGATACCTTAACAAAAGACAGCGCTTCGCCGGAAAAAGGTACCAGCAGATCCTTCAGATCCTCATGATTGGTCACCGATGAATCGAGCCATCGCTCATGGTGCTCTTCGGGTACGATCAGCGGCATCCGGTGGTGGACCCATGCCATATCATCGTTTGCTGTAGTAGTGATAATGCAACAGGTCCGAATGGTTTCACCACTGGGATTGGTCCATCGCTCATAAATTCCCCCGAGGCAAAATGGATGTCCGGATGCGAGGGTGATATACACCGGATGTTTCCCGGATTCGTCGGTATGCCATTCGTAGAAACCGTCGGCCGGGATAAGGCATCGTCGCCTGGCAAAAGCATTTCGGAAGCTTGGTTTTTCGGTTAGAGTCTCTGACCGTGCATTGATAAGCTTGTTGGCGATCCTGGCATCTGTGGCCCAGTGAGGAATCAGTCCCCACTGCATGGTTTCGATCTTTTTCACCCCATCTTCGACAAGAACCGCAGTCGGTTGCCTCGGCGCCTGGTTGTACCGGGGCGGAAGGTCGCAGGAGACGGTTTCTGCGCCAAAAAGCCGGGCCAGCTCTTTGGGGTCCGTATGTCGAACAAATCTACCGCACATGGTTACCCCTTTTCAAAGTTTGCGGAAAATGCATCTGCACGTTTCATTACGCGCAACGCGGCAAAAATATACTCGGCAGGTTTCTTTTCGGTATTTAAACAACAACCATGATTCTTCGTAATGCGGTTGAGGAGGAAATGCTGAGCAGTTCCCCTGGATATCGTATTTTTTCGATGAGAGCGGACATTCTCAGACGGCCCGATATTTTCCATGAAATCACCAGCAGATGCTATTTCAGTAGAATTTGACAAGCGCCTGCCGATATTCGACAAACGCGAAGAGATCGTGCAGTCGATTCGGGAGAATCAGGTAACGATCGTCGCCGGGGATACCGGTTCGGGAAAGAGCACGCAGCTTCCGCTTTTGTGCCTGGAAGCAGGACGGGGGGTTGCGGGAAGAATCGGGTGTACCCAGCCTCGCCGAATCGCTGCAGTGTCTTTGGCGCGCTTTGTGAGCACCAGGATTCACGGCGGAGCCGGAAACACCACCGGCTATAAAGTCCGATTTCACGATAAGATCGACAGTGCTACCCGCATCAAATTCGCCACCGATGGCATGCTTCTGGCCGAAATCTCCGGCGACCCGCTTCTCCGGGAATACGACACGGTCATTATCGATGAAGCGCATGAACGGACCATCAATATCGATTTTCTGCTGGGATACTTCAGAACGCTTCTTCCAAAACGCCCAGAGTTCCGGCTGATCATCACCTCTGCCACTATCGACACCAATCTGTTCTCCCGAAGCTTTCATCGGGCGCCGGTCATTACCGTTTCGGGGCGGCTTTTTCCAGTTGATATACGATATCGCCCGGCCGTCGAGCTGTGGCAGGGTGAGCGGGTAGAGGGGTACACCGAAGCGGTTGTCGATGCGGTGGCCGAACTCGTCGACAATCAGGAAGAAGGAGATATCCTGGTTTTTCTTCCAACGGTCGACGATATTCTCGAGGCCTGTTACCGTCTGAATGTGGTCACGGCGCCCAGGAACTACGAAGTACTTCCGCTGCATAGTCGCCTGCCGCTGGAGCAGCAGGAACGAATTTTTACAAGACGTGGTAAGGCAAAGATAGTCGTATCGACCAACATCGCCGAGACTTCCTTGACCGTTCCGAATATCAGGTTTGTAGTCGATTCGGGTCTGGCCCGGCAACTTCGGTTCGACCCGACTGCAGGCATCTCGCGCATGCCAATCGAGCGGATCTCAAAAGCTTCGGCACAGCAGCGAGCCGGCCGTTGCGGTCGGGTACGCGATGGTATCTGTATACGCCTCTATTCGGAACAGGATTTCGATTCACGCCCGAAATATGCCGCACCCGAAATACGCCGGGCCAATCTTGCCGGTGTTCTGCTTCGAATGGCATCGCTTCGGCTTGGGCGCCCCCAGACGTTTCCGTTTTTGCAGAAGCCCTCGCCTGCCGCACTTTCGGCCGGGTACCGGAAGCTTAAAGAACTCGGCGCCATGAATGCCAAAGGGCGTTTGACAAAAGTGGGGTGGAACATGGCACGGTTCCCGCTGGATCCTCCGATATCGCGGATGCTTCTTGCGGCCCGGGAATATCACGCGGTGCAGGAAATCGCGATCATTGCCGCGGCGCTTTCAGCTCAGGATCCGCGAGATCAGGGGGCCGGAATTCATTGGCGTCCCGGAAAGTCTCTTGCCAAAAAGCATGCATCCGATTTTCTACTGTTTTTGTCACTATGGGAAGAAGCTGAAGCCTGCATGGCTTTTGAGTCCAGGCGCACGTTGAGGCGGTTTTCGGATTCGCGCGGTCTCTCGATCCTCCGCATGCGTGAGTGGAGAAACACTCAAGAACAGATTGTCAGGACGTGCCGAAGATTACACCTTCTGCCGCGCAAGCCCCGCAAGGCTTCCGTGGATGCCATCCACATGAGTCTGCTTTCGGGGTTGATCGGTAACATTGCGCATCGCACTTCCGAGGGAACCTATGCCGGCATTGGCAATCACCAGATTGCGATCCACCCTTCATCTATTCTCTTTCAACGGGGCCCCCGTTGGGTGCTCTTTCATGAAATAGTAGAAACCAAAAAAGTGTACGGGAGAATGGCCGCCCGAATCGACCCGAAATGGATAGAGGCTCTATTCAAACCATTATGCCAATATTCCTGGGACAGTCCTGTTTACGATGCCGAGAAAGGTGTTGTTACCGCTGCCGAACAGGTAACTCTTCACGGGCTTCCCCTTATCACCAACAGACGGATAGATCTCGGGCCCAGGGATCCCGGTACTGCACATGATGTTTTTGTTTGTAAGGGACTTGTCGAAGAGCAAATCGGGAAGGGGTTTGGATTTCTTGCACACAACCGCTTGATTCGCTCGGCGGTGAACAGGGCACGAAACAAGACCCGCGACGAAAGCCTGCACTCGGGTGAAGAGGTACTCCGGCTGTGGTATCATGAGCGGATCCCCGAAGTAAAAAGCAGAAAAGACCTTATCGATCTGATTCGAATCCAGGGATCCGAAGAATTCCTCTGTGCACGTGAGGAAGACATTGGGTGTCTGAATGTTCCTCGCCTCAAGGAATTCCCAGATGAAATCGTGGTGGGAGAAAGCCGCTTGCCGGTAACCTATCGATTCGCACCGGAGCAGGATGATGACGGCATCGAGGTTGTCGTTGCGGAGGAGGTTCTTTACGCAGTACCCCGGCACTACTGGGAGTGGATTTTTCCTTCCTTGTGGCGACCTCGTGTCCAATGGCTGGTGCGGCGTTTCAAAGACGAATTCAAGGCAAACGGAATTGGGTCCGAACGAGCGGTGGCTGCTATTGTGGAGCGAATCGAGGAAGGATATCTTCCGGTTTCGGACCGGGCAGGATCTGCGCGTGACGGTCCTGCAGCGCTGGGAACGATGGGCTTTCTTGAAGCCATGATAGACTCGGTCTACGTAACCTGCGGGGTCGAGAACCTGCACGGAAAGGTATCTGCCCGCGAATTTCCAGACCATTTGTGGGTTCAGATCCGGGTGTTCACCGAAAAAACATCGACCTGGAACCATTTCCGACCGCCGGCAGAACCACTTCCATCGGCCATTCAGACTGGCGAAAAGCGAATGCCGGAGTGGGGCCGGTACTGCCCGTGGGAAAAAGAAAACATTACATCCTGGGAATGGGACCGTATTCCCCCGGCCGGCGCGGTGGGCTCGGAAAAACAAAACCTTCCTCTGGTGGGGATACCCGCGCTGTGTCTGGAAGACAACTCGATCGCTTTTCGGACGTTCTGGACCTGCGATGCTGCTTCACAGTCGCATGGGGCCGCTGTAGAGCAACTCATTGAGATCGGACTTGCCGAAGAACTCGCCTGGGCGGAAAAGGAATGCGAACTTCCGGAAGACCTGGCAGAGCTCTGGGAAGGCATTATCCAGAGAGATGCACTGGAAGAATGGCTCGGGACATTTCGGTACCGTCTTGTTTTTCGGCTGGATACGGCCGTACCGTGGACTCGCGAAGCATTTGCGGAGCACTTGAAGAATGCCTGGACGAAGGTGCATGCCGCCAATCATGATGCGCGGCAGATCGCTCGTGAAACCGGCACGGAATATCGGAATTGCAGAAGACTACTCAAAAAGAAAGCTCGAAAATCCCACGGGGCATTCTACGGCTCAATAGCCAAAGAACTGGATGCCGAACTGGAAAGCTATGTGACGCGATTTTTCGACGTAAGGACACCGGCGGCAACGGTAATGGACATTCCCCGGTTTCTCAGGGCATTGCCCTCGCGTATCGAGTCCGCGTTTTTGAACCCCGGGCGTTACCGACGACGGGTTCGCGACATACAGGAGTTGAACAGTTCGGTCAAGGAACTCTACAACAACGGCCGAAACCCCAGCATTGAGCAACGCAAAGAGTTGGATTGTGTACGGCGTTCTATCGAAGAGCTTGCAGTCACTCATTTCGCTCCCCACCTGGCTACATCGTCTGTTTCGCAGTCTTCCATAGAGGGGCAGATAGCGGATCTTCGGTCCCGGATCCCCGTACGGTACCGATAAAAAAAGCCGGCACGAACCGTGCCCGCACATTGGTAGGCAGAGAGTGAGGGCGGGGAAGCGCAATCGCTCATGCATTTTTTCTGGTTACCTGCAACGCACCTTTTTCGCAGTCGATCAGAGCCGTATCGATTTTCCCGGCAAGCTCCTTTTCCCACATCGACGCAACTTCGCGCTCGTTTTTGCGAAAGGCATCATCCATGATGAGTGATGATCCATCGGGCATTTTATCGAAAAACAGCGGTAGGGCCGGATACCGGCAGTACGGATGTTCGCCCGAGACGGGGCCATCGACGACGATACAATCGATGGTTTCCGGAAACTTTATACTATCGATGGAATACCAATGGTATGTACGATCTCCAATGGTTGTGTTTTTAAGGGGAGTATGGTGCACTGTCGCAAAATCGGAGAGGCCATGCTCGGCGAGAAGCCGATTAGTTTTATCGGCATATTCTTTGAGGTGCTCAAGTGAAATAACCCTGCCTGTACCAAGTTTCTTACAGCAATAGGCAAGAATAACCGTGGAAAGACCACTACTTGCCTCCAGAATCACCGAGGGCTTACGCAGGAGTACATGATTGGCGATTAAACGAAGAAAGTCGGGTGAGGCGGAATATCCCCGTGTAAATGGTAACGGCCCCGAAACCCCAAGCATCGTAAGTACCGAATAGTAGGATTCGGTTTGTTGATAGAGAATTTCATTTTGCCGTGCTACCGATTGGGACATTTTACGATGATTCACCATCATTCGATAAAGAACCACCGAAGTTGCTATCGTAATCGAAATAACTGCGGCATAGGGCGGTATCAACACCGCGGCTACGGTACCTGAAACTGCCAGGGTGGCCAGAGATCCGGCGATATATTCCCGATCCTGTTTAGTCAAAGTGGACACGAATGAGCCTCCGTCTATTTAGTAACGAGATGTAATTTGCTATTTGTTGGCTGTTCCAGGATCCTTGAATTCGTTCTCCCAAAGCGTATCGGTTTGGGATGCGATCTTCCGAAGATCATCCATACTTATCCGAGAGCCGTTGGTTGCTCTTCGGGCTTTGCATATGTCCTTTTTCCATTTTTCGTACTTTAGGCCTCCAGCGCTTTGCAGACCAGGATGTATTACGGACATACTCTCTACGATAGCGACGCAAAATTTTTGTGCGGCAAGGTCTTTCATTAAATATCCATCTATTCCGCCATAGGTACCCATAATCCGGTATTTTCCTGCTGCCTCAAATACCTTTGCCGGCATCATCAGGCAGCTTCCTGCCACACCATGGCCTTTACGGGAAATACGTAGTTGCTCATTGGCGACTCTCCTTTTCCGCTTCACTTTTGTTTTATTGTGAACAGACGCGCCTTGTTGATCAAAGGCAATTAATCCAAGCCTGCGAAATCCCCAGTATCGCCTGAAGATTTTGATCGTTCGGGAAACAATGTCGGCAACGGCAGTGTCGAAGATGATGTCGGAATCCATAGAAAATAGATAGTCGTGCTCGGGACCTTTGCACTTGTCGAACATGTCATTTACGACAAATGCTTTACCGAGATTCTGATCGTATTTGAATACCTGCACATCTAAAGCACTCCTGTGGTTTGCGATGAGCTGCTCGAGTTGTTGCCAGAAACGGGGTTCTTTGCAGTAGCCTCCGAGTGCGTAGTACGGGAGGGGATTGGGAAAGCGGTAGAAATAATCAAGGGTGGATCGGATGGACCGAAGGTTGACTTCAAGCATTTCCTGGGTCGGGCAGAACACCGGCTGGATCATAAGAACACGGTGTGCGTTATCGTTTCTGAGCATAAAATCCCTTTCCGTTTTGCTGACGGGAATCAAAATCGCTCCAGATTTTTTCGGCGATAGTCTTCTGTACGTGTGCGCGTGAAAACCTCTTATCGAAAATGTTTCGGGACACCTCACCCATGGTGCGGAGTTTTCCCGGGGCTGTTACAAGATCCCCTACCGCATTTTTCCAGTCTTCCTCGGTTTCGGCCAGATAGCCGTTCACCCCGTTTTCGATAACGTCAAAATTAGCTCCCACAGCAGAGCCGATCACAGGATGTCCATTGGCCATGCATTGCAGCAGCTTGAATGCACATTTGCCGCGTGACCAGGGGTCATCTGTCAATGGCATCAGTCCGACGTCTATAGTCTTGAGCCAGGTTTTTTCCGCCTGAGGTGTCCACTTTGTGAACTCCCATCGCGTCTCCACGTTCTCCGGCATGGTTGAAGACATGCAGTGGAACACTGCTGAATGGCCATATTCCTCCTGTATACCGGCCAGCGTCTGATCGATGCACTGGAGGTAAAACAGGTTTCTGGCGCTCCCGATCCAGCCAAAACGAACAGGAGTTGCAATGAATGAGGATGCAGGCGGTTGAGGAACGTCGAGGCTGGTAGGTACGATATGCACTCGAGTACAATATGCTCTGGCGTAATCGGCAAGAGCGGAATTCCCGGCGAAAACCATTCTTGCTGATCTCAGGGTTTTCCTGAGTCGGGTACGCACCTGGGGTGATCCAGGCCGGCCCGCCCGTGGTTTACCGGTTGTATATGGTTCCCGGGTATAGATGGCATCATCGAAATCGTAAATAATCGGAGTGCGAGCGGACATGAGCCGAACCAGCCACCCCGCTGGAGTTTTCTTCTGAATCCATACGTAATCGTAGTTCCAGGAGCTCAGAGCCAGAGCGATTTTCCTGAAGTAATGGGTGCCGACAAATTGAAATACATCGGCCTTGACACCGAAGCCATTCCAGTGCGGGAGAAACTGCTCAACCCGGTATCGATAGCTTGCCTGATCCTGGGAGCCCGTTAAAAAGAGAATTCTAAGCCGGGGGGTATTCATCCTTACCGTGCAAATGCACCGATCAAGGCTCGGCTCGCGTACTTGGGGTTAAAGGAGCGGAATGAAATGCGAAGAAGGCGGGAGTATGCTCGAGAGAAGTGGGACAGCTTGCCTCTCTTGAATAAAAGGCGGTTAGCCCTTTTCGCTGCCTCGCTCGCGTACTCTCTCCGGGCGATTCTCCGAAGGTCACGATCATTTTCATGCACATACTGTCGCA
>JBEPYC010000098.1:0-11279 GCA_041641555.1 Chitinivibrionales bacterium
CGCCCCAGACTTCCCGTAGCGTTTCTCTCATGCTTTCAAAAAGGGGTCCTCGGCGTCCGGGTTTCTGGCCCTGAGGTCCCCGTTGTCGCTGTATCTCTCCCGGTCTTCGGCCACGTCCCTCCGGGGAAAGAGGTTTCCCCGGAGGTTGTGGTGACGACTTATCCTGCTCCTGGGCCTTCTTACGGGCAGCTGCGCCCACAATGGCCCAGATAATCAGGAATATGAGCGGGATTATATTGCGTAAGGCTTCAACATCCATACAGTTACGGCTCCCGCTTATTGTTTTCCTTCGCGGTTCTGGCTATTGTCCTGCTTTCCCGCCTTACTGATTCCTTCGCGCATCTCGGTATCAGCATTGATGTTTTTCATTTTGTAGTAATCCATGATGCCCAGATTGCCCTGGCGGAACGCTTCGGCCATGGCCAGCGGCACCTCGGCTTCGGCTTCGACCACTTTCGCCTGCATTTCCTGCACCTTGGCTTTCATTTCCTGCTCAGCCGCAACAGCCATCGCCCGTCGTTCTTCGGCCCGAGCCTGTGCGATTCGCTTATCGGCTTCGGCACGATCGGTTTCGAGTCGTGCTCCGATGTTCTCTCCAACATCGACGTCGGCAATGTCGATGGAGAGAATCTCAAAGGCCGTTCCGGCATCGAGACCTTTGGATAGTACTCGTTTCGAAATGGAATCAGGATTCTCCAGAACTTCTTTATGAGTTGTTGCAGATCCAATCGTCGTGACAATACCTTCGCCCACTCGAGCCAGAATGGTTTCTTCACCGGCCCCACCCACCAATCGATCGATGTTCGCACGTACCGTCACGCGGGAGATCGCCTTGAGCTGAATTCCATCCTGGGCCACTGCCGCAACCAACGGAGTTTCAATGACTTTGGGGTTCACGCTCATCTGCACGGCTTCGAGAACGTTTCGTCCGGCAAGATCGATAGCAGCGGCGCGGTCAAATGGCAAAGGTATTTTGGCCTTGTCGGCGGCAATCAGCGCCTGTACCACACGAAGCACGTTTCCGCCGGCAAGATAATGAGATTCGAGGTCATCGGTGTTAATCTCGAGGCCGGCCTTCTTTGCCATAATCTTTGATTCGACAATGAGTTTCGGTGGAACCTTACGGAACCGCATAAAGACAATATTGAGTAGTCCTACCTGCGCACCGGAAACTAATGACTGGAACCACAGCATGCCCGAAGACAGGGCCATGATCACAAAAATGAACAGTATCAGCCCAAGTACCGCTAACAAACCGACCGTGATCAGATTCATTTCAGATCCTTTCTTAAGATATAAAACCGTTTAACCTTTTGATTTTGTACGGCCTACAACAATCCTGTTGCCTTCCACCAGCACAACTTCGATATCGGTATCCGACTCGATGAAGTCGCCTTTTGCCACAACGTCGTACCGCTTTCCGTCGATACGTGCTTTTCCCGATGGCCGCAGGTCGGTGATGGCCTTCCCGGTGTGCCCTTTGAGGACGGAGTAATCGCGCTCCCCCGTAATTGGCATCGATCCTGCGGCCAGTGAGCTTCTGAGAGAGACGTTTGAACGCGCTAACATTTTGATTCCTATGAGAATAAGCACAGGAATCGTGACAACATCGATGATTACGAAGATCATGCCGGCCTGAAAAGAAACCTCGGTAAAAACGCGGTACAGACTGAACCCAAAAAGCACCAAAGCCCCAACGGTGAGCAGGCCCGCCGAAGGGAGGACTATTTCCGCGATAATGGCAATAACACCAAGGGCTTGAAGCAGAATTACAAGGGCAAGATCATTCATATCAGGAATTCCGTCCCACGACAACTCGGTTTCCATGGACTTCTTCTATAACCACCTCAGCTCCTTCTTCGATAAATTCTCCATCGGCGATGACATCGATGTCTCCGCTTTCGAATCGCGCCGTACCGGAGGGGCGAAGGGGCTTGGTGACCGTGCCCTTGTCCCCGAGGTGAATAAGCTGCTCGCTCGGCGATTCGGTCTGTGAAGAGGCGAGAGTGGCGGTAAGGTACGGGCCCGGCAATACGGTGGAGAGCCGGGGAAGGCCGTATTGGAAAAAGAGAAATATCAGGAATATCGCTCCGGTCATGCTCAAAAGCACGACGAGAATGTTGCGCTGTAGAAGCTCGGCCTGCCAGGGAAAGCCGGGTTTTGGAATAACAAAGCCCTGGAGAGACAGTACCATGCCGATGGCGATAACCACGATACCTCCCAGTCCAAGGAGGCCAAATCCCGGTGTGATGAACAGTTCGGCAGCGAGAAGAGAGATCCCGATAATCAGCAATAAAAGTTCGGTGTAGTTGGCAAGTCCGACGGCATACTGGCCGAAGAAGACGAGCCCCAGGCACAAAATCCCGATTCCTCCGGCGATCCCGAATCCGGGGGTACGGATTTCCACATAGAGTGCCGCGAGACCGACCATCATCAGAAGCGGTGCAATCGTGGTGAGAAACCGCACGAATCCTTCGGACCAGTTTTCCTCGATCCGAACGACTTTGGGCGTTTCAATGCCTAAACTGTCGAGCATACCTTGAAAGTTTTGCACAGTAAATGCTGCAAACCGAAGATCAACGGCTTCCTGGGCGCTCATAGTGAGAAGCTTGCCGGCATCAACCACGGTCCGCGTGCTAACGACCTGGCTTTTACGGTCCTGGGGCATCTCGGCATACGCAAGCGAGTCCATATACACCACTGTATCCGGAAACTCGACTTCGTACACGACCATATCGGAGCTGACCATCGACTCTGCCAAAGCGGCTGGAAACCCATTACGTTTGGCCAGAGCACGAAACTTCGCACGAAGCGGTGACTGGTATTTCTCTCCGAGCCGCTGGGCGCCTTCGCTGCTGACCGCTATAGGTTCGGTGTCTCCAATGGTTGTGCCGCTTTTCATGATCAGGGTATCGGCTGCCAGGGCGATGAGTGCTCCCGCCGAAATGGCTTTGGTCTTGACGTAGGCAATTTTGGTTCCGGTGTCGATGTTCAGTATGGTGTCCACGATCTGAAACGCGGCATCGACTCTCCCTCCGAAGGTATCGATTTCCAACACCACCAGTGCGTCCGGATCCTCTGCCGCTTCCTGAAGAGCGCGCGAAAGAAACGCCGCCATGCCGGGTTCGACATTGCCCGAAACCGGTACGACATAGACGACCTGGGAATCAACAGCCGTCGTGTCCGTCTCGGGCTGCGCAAAGGCCAGAAAAGGAACGAACAGAAAACAAAGTAGGGCTCGAGACAACATAAGCATGGGTACTAATATTTATTCTGGCCGTATCCGTGTCAACTCTGCCCAGAGTCGATCGGTATGTGCAGGGCATCTTGTTGTGGATGATCTGATCAACTATATTCTTTTTTCGCGTCGTCGGCGCCTGTATCCTGTTGTCTATGTGACAAGCTGGGTCATTTGCTCTGCGCCGACCGCGTGAGCGCGCGCGGAGCGTGATTGCGCAATGTATACAGATCTTAAGGAGGGGTGTTGAACACGTTTAAATCATCCATTGGATATCCCAATGTGCTTGGAATGATAATGGCAGGTGGACAGGGTTCCCGTTTGTATCCGCTTACCCTGGACAGAGCAAAGCCGGGAGTCTATTTCGGCGGCAAGTATCGTATTATCGATTTTGTTCTCAATAATTTCATCAATTCCGGCATCTTCAAGCTCAAGGTTCTCACTCAGTTCAAAGCGGATTCGCTGATCAAGCATTTGAATACCGGCTGGACGCTCAATCGAATGCTTGGGCAATATGTCGACCCGGTTCCTGCTCAAATGAGAACGGGCAAAGACTGGTATCGAGGCACCGCCGATGCCGTATTTCAGAACATCAATCTGATAGAAGATGAAGGGCCCGATTACATCGCCGTGTTTGGCGGGGATCATATCTATAAGATGGATATATCGCAGATGCTGGATTTCCATCGCAATGTAGGTGCGGCAGCAACGATTGCGGCGATTCCGACTTCTACCAAGGAAGCAGCCGGGACGTTCGGGGTGATCGAAGTGGACAGTAACTGGCGGATGGTCGGTTTCGAGGAGAAGCCATCCAACCCCAAGTCGATACCGGGCAAACCCGGGATGGCCCTGGTCTCCATGGGCAACTACATTTTCAACCGAAACTTTCTGCTCAGGCAGCTTTTCCGGGACGCAAACATAAAAGAGTCCTCGCATGATTTCGGCAAAGACATTCTTCCGTCGATTTATTCCGAGTATCCTGTCTATGTATACGATTTCTCCAACAACCGCATACCGGGAGAAACCGCCGAAGAGAGCATTTATTGGCGGGATGTAGGAACTCTCGAGTCGTACTTTGAGGCGAATATGACCTTGAGGAATGTCGTTCCCGAGATTAATCTTTATAATGATGCATGGCCGATACGCACGGCCCCCGGACAGTCACCCCCCGCGAAATTCGTGTTCTCTGGCGAGGGTACGGAAAAGCGGCGAGGCGAAGCTGTTGATTCGATTATTAGTGGTGGTTGCATAATCAGCGGGGGACATGTACAGCATTCGGTGCTCTCACGAGGCGTTTTCGTGCACAGCCATGCAGTAGTCGATGATTGCATTGTATTTCCCGATGTCGACGTAGGGGCGGGGGCCAAGATTCGACATGCAATTATCGACAGGGGAGTTCGGGTGGAACCGGGGGATGAAATCGGTTTTGATCTCGAAAAAGACAAGAAGCGTTTCTTTGTGAGTGAATCGGGGCTGATTGTCGTATCACCTCCCAAACGGGAACCATTATTCTGACAGATATGCCGGAGAGAAGTATCGTGCAGTGGACGTTTTGTATTTTTTTGTATAGACTGTCTGCCTGGAGTATCTTTCCGTAGCACAGGCCGAGCAGGAGGAGCGGTAAAAAGCAGTTTTCTCTGCGTCCCCTCCAATGTATAATCAGAAAGTGAACTTGAACCGCTTAAACACCATTTAAGTACCGATAGACTTGCCGCATGTCACAAAAAGCCGAAGCTCTATATTTCCGGGATATCAGCCGGTACAAAGTGCTTACCGATGAAGAAGAACGGGAGCTTGTAAAAGCCGTCCAGAAAGATGAACCTGGCGCTATCGAAAAGCTCATCACCGCAAATCTTCGATTCGTTGTCAGTATCGCCCGGCGCTACCGAGGACGCGGGCTGAGCTATCTCGAACTGATCAACGAGGGAAACATCGGGCTCTATAAGAGCGCCAAGAAATTCAACATGGAAATGAATGTCAAATTCATTTCCTACGCGGTGTGGTGGATTCGCCAATCGATACAAAAGGCGCTTTTTGAACAGTCGGGCACAATCAGGATTCCTCCCAATAAAATCACCCTGGTAAACAAGTTCCGGAAAGCCCTGGATGCCAACGAAGGTGATTTTGCCGAAACGATGCAGCAGGAGCCTTTCAAAGGTCACGAAAAAGACATCGTCGATGTCATGGATAAACTTCGGTCGGTGTCACTGGACAGCCCTGTCGGCAATTCTTCAAAACCCGATGAAGACAGCGGGAAGACCCTGCAGGACGTACTCGGGAAGCCGGCAGAGCAGGAGGGTGAGCGGGGCCGACAGGAACTTGGAAAAGTCCTCGACGGCGTCCTTCAGAATATCACCAGCCGTGAAGAGCGAATCCTCCGGATGTACTATGGTCTCAATTTCAGCCACACATTTACACTTGAGGAAATCGGCAAAGAACTGAACCTTACTCGTGAACGAGTGCGGTTGATCCGTGACCGCTCGCTTCGGAAACTCTTTCGCAATCCCGCCTCTCGAATGAAGCTCTACCCGTTCATGAAAGACAACAATAACCAATAGCGGACGCCCATGTTTCTGTGGCGAAACAAATTCCTGGTACTGCTCGCCCTTCTGGTCCTGGGGTATTTACACGTAAACCCCGCACGGCAGTTCGGAATTGTCCGTCCCCAGTTGGTTGTCTATAATCGTGTCCCCATTCTATTCTTCGATTTGTTTATCGGTTACGACGGAAAATCAGAACTCTACGATGATGTGAGTGAAACCCGGAGTTTTGACTACTTCTGGCGTTCCGAGGCACCGCGTCTTCGGAAAACCGACCAGGATTACGTGTTTATCATCGGTGCAGGCTTTGAGGGGGATTCCCGCTTCAAACTGGATCAGCACTACGAAGACTCCCTTCTGATGAGTGGGGTAGATGTCCTTCGGGCACCGAATCCGCAAGCCGCCCGGAAGTATAACGAACTCAAGGAACAGAACCGTCCCGTTGCAATCCTCATGAAGCTCAAGTGAATACTCGCCCGGTAAAAGAACTATCTTTTCTCGTGCGCTCTTGATACGCTTTCCGGCAACCCCCTCATTTTAATATTTTCCAAGGACACCGGGGACACATCCATACTCTCTCTGGTGAAACTGATGAAATCGCCTCGATCAGAATGGTGGGGCTGGTTGTGTCGGTTTCCCCGCAATCCGCAATCAAAGAAATCGAAATAGACAACGCATTCCAAGGAGAAACCCATGGCTAAGAAAGATACGGCCGAATCCGCCCAGAACAAAAAGTCGACAGCGGTTGATCAGGCTCTGAGCCAGATCGAAAAACAGCACGGAAAAGGCTCTATCATGCGTCTTGGTTCCGACTCCACTAAGATCGATGTTCCCGTTATCCCGACCGGGTGCCTGTCTTTGGATAATGCGCTTGGAGTTGGCGGGTTGCCCAAGGGGAGAGTTGTCGAGATCTACGGACCGGAGGCTTCAGGAAAGACCACCCTGGCTCTCCACGCGATCGCCAATGCCCAGAAAGCTGGAGGAATCGCAGTGCTGATCGATGCCGAATACGCATTCGATGCCAAGTATGCCAAAAACCTTGGGGTCGACATCGATAACCTTCTGATATCTCAGCCGGAATCGGGTGAACAGGCTCTGGAAATTGCCGATACGCTTGTTCGAAGCGGGGCCGTAGATATAATAGTCATAGATAGTGTCGCAGCCCTCGTACCATCTGCCGAAATTCAGGGCGAGATGGGCGACAGCCATGTGGGTCTACAGGCCCGGCTCATGTCGCAGGCGCTCCGGAAACTGACCGGTATCATTTCAAAATCGCGCACATGCCTGATTTTCATTAACCAGCTTCGTATGAAAATCGGCGTCATGTTCGGCAATCCGGAAACGACCACCGGGGGAAATGCACTGAAGTTTTATTCCTCCGTGCGTTTGGATGTCCGTCGTATTGCTCCCTTGAAAGACGGCGATAGAGTTGTTGGAAACCGGACACGGTGCCGTGTTGTAAAAAACAAAGTGGCACCACCGTTTCGCGAAGCCGAATTCGATATTCTCTATGGAAGGGGGATTTCTTTCGAAGGGGATCTTCTGGATCTGGGGGCCGAGCACGGCATTATCGAGAAGAGCGGCGCGTGGTATTCGTACGAAAGCGAACGAATCGGACAAGGACGAGAGCGGGCCAAAGAATATCTTTCGGAAAACAAAGAAACCACCCAGAAAATCGAGGCGCGTGTGCTGGAAGCACTCGGGTTCAAGAGAGGCGGGGCAGAGGTTCCCGAAGGAAAGGCCGTTGCCGAGTAGGCATCCATTTGCATCAGAGAAACTATTGGAAAACACTACATGAAATCATCAAAGACAATCCGCAAAGACTTTATCGACTTTTTTGCCGGAAAGGAGCACACGTTCATTCCGAGTGCTCCGGTTATCCCGCAGGACGACCCGACACTCTACTTCACCAATGCAGGAATGAATCAGTTCAAGGCGATCTTTCTGGGTGAAAACAAGCAGGGACTTCGGCGAGCCGCAAACTCGCAAAAGTGTATGCGTGTTTCGGGAAAGCACAACGACCTCGAGGAGGTCGGGCGCGATCATTACCATCACACGTTCTTTGAAATGCTTGGTAACTGGTCGTTCGGGGATTACTACAAAAAGGAAGCAATTACCTGGGCCTGGGAGTTGTTGACCGAAGTATGGGGACTACCCAAAGACAAGCTTTATGCAACAGTGTTTCGGGAGGACTCCGAGGCGGAGGTGCTCTGGAAAGACGTAACCGATATTCTCCCGGAAAACATTTCGCATCACGATGAGAAAGACAATTTCTGGGAAATGGGTGAAACCGGCCCCTGCGGACCATCTTCGGAAATCCATATGGATCTTGGAGAAGGTGTGTGCGATGGGAAGGAACACACCTGCGGGGTGAACGTCGATGGATGTGCCCGGTATATGGAGCTGTGGAATCTTGTATTCATGCAGTACAACCGGGGGCGTGACGGCACTCTGCATGAGCTTCCCAACAAGCATATCGATACCGGGATGGGTTTTGAGCGGATTGTCCGTGTGATCCAGGGGGTGAGATCGAATTACGACACCGATCTGTTTGGTCCCATAATCAAACGGCTGGAAGAGATGAGTGGTACGCAGTACAGCCCTGGCGAAAAAGGAACCCCGTTTCGGGTTATTGCCGACCATATTCGCTCACTTACCTTTGCCATTACCGACGGCGCCATTCCATCCAATGACGGACGGGGATATGTTCTTCGCCGGCTTTTGCGGCGTGCCTACCGGTTCGGGCGGGAACTCGGTTTCTCAAAGCCGTTTCTCAATCAGCTCGTACCCTCGGTGATCGAAGTCATGGGCGATGCGTTTCCGGAGATCCAGCAGCGCCGCGCCTATGTGATAGACGTTATCAAATCCGAAGAAGAACGATTCGGGGAAACTCTTGAGCAAGGGATTACGCGGTTTGAAGAAATGACCGAGCGGTCCGAAGTGGCCAAAAACAAACGTCTTTCCGGATCCGATGTTTTCACGTTGTACGACACCTACGGTTTCCCTATGGATCTGACGCGTTTAATGGCCCAAGAAAAAGGGTATCGTATCGATGAAGCCGGGTTCCAGAAAGAGATGGATGCCCAAAGGGAGCGTGCAAGAGATGCTGCCAAAAGTGCCGATGCCGACGGGCTGACTGCCGATGGCTGGGTGGAAACCGCTCAGGGCGCCGGCACCGAATTCGTTGGCTACGGTCAGGAGCAGGCGCACGGCCGGGTATACCGTTACAAGAAGCTCGGCAACGACACCTATCTTCTGATGGTAGATACCACTCCTTTCTATGCCGAATCAGGCGGGCAGATCGGGGATACCGGGACAATTACCACCGAGACCGGCAAGGGCTTTGAAGTCGTCAATACATTCAAGTGGAATGACTCGGTTGTTCATAAAGCACGCTGTGCTCAGGAGATTACCGGGAAGGATTTCGCCTCACCGGTTTCACTCGATATCGACAGCTCGCAGCGGTCTTCGACCCGGAAAAACCATTCCGCCACACATCTTCTCCAGGCTGCGCTTCGATCGGTTCTTGGCGACCATGTGCAGCAATCGGGCTCGCGAGTAGCTCCCGACGGGCTTCGATTTGACTTTACGCATTTCAAGGCGCTTTCCGAGGATGAGATTCGGCGGGTCGAACGTATCGTCAACGAATATGTTCTTCAGAACCATCCGGTTCAGACTGCGGTACGTGCGGTGGACGACGCAAAAAGAGAAGGTGCAACTGCTCTTTTCGGGGAAAAGTACGGTGATAAGGTCCGGGTGGTTTCCATGGGGCAGGTCAGTAAGGAGCTTTGCGGTGGTACCCACGTGCAGGCGACCGGAGAAATTGGGCTTTTTCATATAACGGCCGAGACGAGTATCTCTGCGGGGGTGCGCCGGATCGAAGCGGTGACGGGTCTTGGATCTCTGGAGCTTCTGAATCGCCGTGAAGACATCGTCGGTGCTGTGAGCAAACAGCTCAAGGTCTCTGAAGAGGCCGTGCCCCAACGGGTGTCGGAACTTGTGTCTAAGGTAAAGGATCTCGAGTCCCAGGTCGGTAAGCTTTCTCAGGAGCAGGCGGGACGGCAGGTGATGTCCATTCTCGAAGAAGCCGCGCAGCGGGCCGGTGCAGTTCAGTGGGTCGTTAAGAATCTCGGTGAAATGGATAAGAGTGCGTTCAAGGACATGACCAATGCGGTTTCCGATCTCATTCGGGAGAGAAACCTCGAGAAGGCCGTGGTTGTATTGGGCGCGGCGGTCGATGGAAAAGCATTGTTTGCGGCAAGCGCCGGGAGCACGGCCGTATCGGAGCATAAAATTCATTGCGGAGAGCTGGTCAAAGCTGCGGCTTCGGCTGCCGGCGGTGGCGGGGGTGGAAGTCCGGTGCGGGCCCAGGCCGGGGGCAAGAAACCCGAAAAACTCTCCGAAGCACTTGGTATCGTGGAATCCAGCCTGTCCGAACGCGGATAAGGGACATTAACCCCGGAATACTCGCGAAAGTTGGCTATGGAAAACAGTAAAACTCTCGACGGCATCCTTGAGCGATACAATCAGGGAAAGAAATCCTACTGGGTTCTTCTGGACCCCGATGATTTTTCTGTAAAAGAAGCTTCGGAAACTGCTTCACGGGCCGCGAAAGCCGGTGCGCATGCAATTCTTGTCGGCGGGAGTCTTCTGCATACCAACCACCTCGACGCCTTCGTGAAAGCTGTTCGCGAAAACGTATCCATTCCGGTGGTACTCTTCCCCGGAGATGCCGCCCAGGTCAGCGGGCATGCCGATGCATTACTGTTTCTTTCACTGGTTTCCGGGCGTAACCCGGTGAACCTGATCGGTGAACACGTGAAGGCCGCCCCGCTGATTTACCGACTCGGTATCGAACCGATTCCGACAGCCTATTTGCTGGTCGAATCGGGCATTGTCAGCTCGGTCGAATTCATGAGTAATACACGGCCGATTCCCAGGAACAAACCGATGATTGCGGCTGCCCACGCGCTGGCTGCGCAGTACATGGGTATGCAGCTGATCTATCTGGAAGGAGGGAGTGGGGCGAAAGATCCTGTTCCCGATAATATGATACGGATGGTTCGGCAGTATACAAAGCTTCCGCTTATCGCCGGCGGCGGTATTCGCGATGCAAAGACCGCCCAGGCAAAACTCGCTGCCGGTGCCGATATTATCGTAACGGGAAATGTCCTGCGCGGCGCTACGGGAATTTCGGCAATGCGCTCAATCGCAAAGGCCGTCAAGGCCTTCAAATAAAAACACGTGACCTGCACCAGCCACTTCTTTTTCGGCAGCTGGTCGGCAGCCCTTTCCCCCGAACGAGTCTATCTACTGCTGAAAGAATATCGGAGCTGAACCCGGTGTTCGGACAGGTCCTCTTTGAATTCTTCTTCCTGCGGTCTTTTGAGCGTGTAATTATACCGATAGTCGAGCGTGACCGCGCGTGACAGTCTCCAGCTCAAAGTGCTCTCGAGTTCGAGATCTGGCTCAAGAAGCCGCGGTTTCGGTGCAACTGGACT
>JBEPYC010000099.1:0-11206 GCA_041641555.1 Chitinivibrionales bacterium
CACGGGCAAAGTAGAGTCCGCCACCGGTTCCACGTATCGAGTCTTCCTCTTTGAAAAGTTCAAACGATTGTCTGGCATTCTTTCTGAATGATTCAAGATCATCGGCCCGATAGTGGCAATTCACTCCTATGGAATCGATATCCGCGTCGCCAAGGACATCGAGCGCACGCTGCAACAAGGGTTGTCCCCCAACGGGCACCAGTGCTTTGGGGACGAAATTGGTTATCGGTTTGAGACGAGTCCCGAAGCCAGCTGCGAGGATAAATCCGTTCACCGACTCTCCTCGGCATAGTGGCTGACTTGCGAAAACATCTGAAGAAAGGGCCCGTAACCGGCTTTCCATCGATCCTGTATTCCGGTGTCCAGCGCACCGTTCAAAACCGCCTCCCGAAGAGCACTGGTACCGACGAGAATATCAATCGGCATTTTTTCGGCTTCGTATTCGTAAGGTGGATCTTTGAAGGCAAAGGCTCCCTCGGAAGCATTTCTGGCTGCCTGAAGAATCGCGGCTGTGGTGAGTACCGGTTTGAATGCGCGGGCATCGGTCACATGCAACTGCAGACCACTGCAGAATGCACCCTGCCATTTCTGAAAGGTCGGAAGAAACCCGTGCTCCCGGAAAAGACACCCGGGAGTATTGAACGAAGTAACCGTTTCGAGAAATGATTTCAAATGAAGGTACGGAGCGCCAAACAATTCGAACGGACGCGTTGTCCCACGCCCTTCGGAGAGGTTTGTTGCTTCCAGAAGAACCATTCCCGGGTAAACGATGGCCGTATCCAGGGTGGGCATGTTTGGTGACGGCAGCACCCACGGAAGCCCGGTCTCTGACCAGAGCGAATTACGCCACCAGTTTTTCATCCATACGACATTCAGAGAAAGTTTCGGGAAGTAGAGCTGTTTGAGCAACAAGCCCATTTCTCCGAGAGTCATTCGGTGACAGAGCGGAATCGGCGCTCCCCCGACAAATGAAAAGTACTCTTCCTCCAGGAGGGGTCCGTCGAAATCGAGGGCTCCGATCGGATTGGGACGGTCGAGAATCCATACGGGAATACCGGCCTTCTCACAGGCGGCGCAGCAGTTTTTTATGGTCCAGACGTAGGTATAGGGCCGTGCCCCTACATCCTGAAGATCCACGACGAGTGCGTCGATGTGCGAAAGCATATCAGCACTCGGGGTGCGGGTCCGCCCGTAGAGACTGAACAGCGGAATCCCCAGCCGCGGATGGGTCGTGCTTTCCCATTCCACCATGTTGTCCTGCGTCTGTCCAAATAAACCGTGTTGGGGTCCCAATATCGCTGTTAGGTTCACCTCTGGATGTTCGGAAAAGATATCGATTGCGTGCCGAAACCTCGAATCAATCGATGCGGCATGCACCAGAAGGCCGATACGTTGACCTTTCAACCCCGAAGGAAGCGACTCCTGTATGCAATCGAGACCAAAACTGCACGTCATGCACATCTCCTGCAAAGCTGATTCAGAATACGCGGATCTTTTCCGCGTCGATACGAAGGCCAATCTTCTTTCGCCCGGGGTCCTGCGAGGTACGAACTACCAGTTCTTCGTCATTTAAGAAGAAATAGAGAATGAATTCAGCGCCCAGGTTCTCGACCACATCGACCGTAAGATCGATATCGCCTTGTCCCGGCTCCGTGAGTTCGATATGTTCAGGACGTATGCCAATGGTTGCATCTCCTGCCGCAAGCCCTGGAAGTTCGGGGACCGGAATGGAAAGCCCCGCGCTTCGAAAAGTAAAACCCTGCCCGGATTCTCCGATGGTCCCGGTAAAGATGTTCATCGGCGGAGAACCGACGAATCGAGCCACAAAAACTGTCCCGGGTTTGTCGTACACCTCCGATGGCGAGCCCACCTGTGCCAGCACACCTTCATTGAGAACTGCGATTCGATCTCCCAGTGTCATGGCTTCCACCTGATCGTGGGTTACATAGACGGTGGTAACCCCAAGTTTTTGCTGAAGGTCCTTGAGCTGAGCGCGCATTCCCGTTCGAAGCTGTGCATCGAGGTTCGACAGGGGTTCATCCATGAGCAAGACCGATGGCTCTCGAACCAGCGCTCTTCCGATAGCAACTCGTTGGCGTTGCCCTCCGGAAAGCTCCGCCGGCTTGCGATTAAGCAGAGGTTCTATCTTGAGAAAAGAAGCGGTTTCTCTGATTTTCTTATCTATCTCATCTTTGGTCATGCGTTTCTTCTGGTTTTTCAAAGGAAACGCGATATTTTTCTCGACAGTCATGTGGGGGTACAATGCGTAGCTTTGAAAGACCATTGCCACATCCCGTTCGTGTGGTTCCAGGTAAGTCTTCGCAGCGGGCGCTGCCACCACCCGTTCGCCAATTTTGATAGCGCCCCCGCCCGGGCGTTCAAGCCCCGCGATGAGGTTAAGAAGTGTGCTTTTTCCGCAGCCACTCGGCCCGAGCAGGACGAAGAATTCCCCCGGCTCAACGGTGAGATCGATTTCCTTGAGCACCTCCACGTCACCACGAATGGTGGAGAAAGTCTTTTTCAACCCTTCACATGTGATGGAACAGGGTTCCATAGTGTGTTGCTCCTGACCGTTTTATTGCCACTTCGTGGCTCAGCCTTTTAACGCTCCGCCCATCAAACCTTGAATGATGTACTTCTGGAAAATAAGTGTCAGCCCTACCAGCGGCACCGAAGCCAGTGCCGAGGCGGCCATCACATTACCCCAGGGGATTTCACCGTGGAGTCCCTCGAACTGAGCGATTCCTACCGGAAGTGTCTGAGCCCGGTAGTCAATGGTCAGCATGATCGCCAAAAGAAACTCGTTGAACGAAGCGATGAAGACAAGCAGAAACGAAGAGAAAATCCCCGGAAGCGCAAGTGGCATGATTATCCGGAAAAGTATTTTGAATCTCCCGGCACCATCCACAAGTGCCGCCCGATCGAGATCGACCGGGATCTGGTCAAAATAACTCAGGTTTATCCAGAGCGCGAGGGGAACGGTGATTGCAATATAAGGCAGAATGAGTGCCAGATAGGTGTTCAAAAGACCCATTTGCGCAAACACGCGATACAGATACCCGACAATGGCAATCGGCGGAAACATCGACATCGCCAGAACAAACACCGGCACGGCTTTTCTTCCCGGAAACCGCAGACGCGAAATAGCGTAGGCTGCAAGCGATGCCGAAATCGTGACAATTAGAGCGGTTATGGCCGATATGACAAAACTGTTGCGGAACTGGTCAAGGAAATGCAACGGCTCGCTGGTCAAAACGTTGACATAGTTCTGGATGGTATACCCGGGATTGCCGGTGTAGAGAAAATCAGGGTGGCGCACCACCGATACCCAGAGCATCCACGTGAATGGAGTCAGCGCAAACACCACCAGAAGAGCCGCCCCGCCGATAACAAGCATGCGCCGGATGGTTTCTTCTCTCATTGTATCGACTCCCCGATTTTCCCAACGCGAATGTACACAAGCGTGATGAGAAATACGATCAGAAAGGTGGCGACAGAAATCGCCGACCCCGTGCCAAAAGCATCGTTTGCATAGTACTCGAATCCTACCATCGAGAGGGTTTTGGTAGTGCCCCCCGGGCCGCCACCGGTCAGGACATAGGTCAGATCGAATACCCGAAGGGAATCGATCGTCCGGAATACCAGAGCAATGACGACCACCGGCCGGATCAGCGGCAGAGTGATGAGAGTGAAACGCCGCCACAGTGACGCTCCATCGATACGCGCCTGTTTGTAAATATCAGGCGAGATCGCCTGTAGTCCCGCCAGGACGAGTATCACCATGAACGGTGTCGTTTTCCAGACTTCAGCGACAATCAATGCCCAGAATGCTGCCAGCGGAGTGCCCAGCCAGTTGATCCGGGCATCGGCGAATCCAAGCGTTGTTGCCAGAAAATTCAACACCCCGTAGCTGTAGTCGAAAATCAACTTCCATACCTTCGCCGAAACGATTGTCGGGATGGCCCAGGGAATCAGAATCAGAGTCCGAAGGATACCTCGCCCGGGGAAAACTTCGTTGAGAAGAAGCGCGAAGCCGATACCGAAAACCGCCTCAAAGAATACGGCGACAACGGTAAATGCCAGTGTAAAACGAAGCGCACGCAAAAAATCTTCGCGGGAAATAAGTGAGGCATATTCGCTCAAGCCGACAAAGGAACGCGGAAGATAGGATACATCTCGGAAGAGACTGTTCCAGAACGTTCCAAGAACCGGAACCATAACAAACAGCGCCACTACCAGAAGCGTGGGGAGAAGGAAAAGCGCTGCCGTGCGAAGGTCGGTTTTCGCATACCGGAATCTGGGCGGTGCGACAATCTTATTGGGCATACTTCTGGATTATCTGACGGGCTTCGTCCTGTGCCGCATCGAGCGCTTCTTCCGGTGTCATGCGTTTGGCAAGCGCAGCGTTGATATGTTTCTGGAGAGTCGCTGAGATCTGGGAATAATACGGTACCATCGGGCGCGGTACCGCGGTCATGAACACTTCCTTGAGCCGATTGAGTCGCTCCGAAGTTACTTCGGGATCATCGTACACGTCTTTTCGGCCAGGAAACATACCAAGCTCCAGGGCCATCCGTTTCTGGATTTCGTACGAAGTCAGATACTTCACAAATGCCGCAGCCTCCGCTTTCATGTCAGCAAACCGCGAAACACCAACATGCCAGCCTCCAAGAGTCGACGCGCTCCGGTGTTCCTCGAAATGCGGGAGCACCCCGACAGCGAACTTTCCTTTGACCGGAGAACCTTCTTCTTCATGAAGTTTCGCGGCATAGGGCCAGTTTCTTTCAAAAAGGGCTTTGCCGTTCTGGAACACCTGCCGCACTTCTTCTTCTTTCATGTCGGTAAATGTATTCGGCGGCGATATTGCCTTATCGTGGATGAGTGAGACCATATAGCCAAGTGCCTCGATATTCTCGGGAGAATTGACAGTGGGTATCCCTTCTTCGGAATAGAAACCACCACCATTCGACTCAAAGAACTCCAGCGCTGTACACACGAGTCCTTCGTATTGTGCTCCCTGCCAGACATACCCCCAGAACCCTTCGTTACCAGAACGCTGCTTCTCTTGAATCGCGGTAGCCATTTCGGTGAGCTCACCCCAGGTTGCCGGAGGGTTGTCATAGCCGTACTCGTTCAACAGATCGGTACGATAGTAAAACACCCCGGCATCAACAAAGAGCGGAAGACCGATAAGGTTTCCCTGGTGCGTATCGGCAAGACGGACGATATTGCCAAAGTAAGCCGCGGAATCGAGGCCATACTGTCCGAGTGGCTCAAGCCATTCGGAGGCAGCCATCTGTCCGATCCAGGCGATATCCATGGCGATGACATCCGGGTCGGGGCGTTTGCCACGGAGCGCGATGAGAATCTGCTGTTTTCGTTGCTCGGTCTGCGTGGTCGACCGCAGAATCGTGACCTCAGTACCGTGTTGTTCACCGAACTCCGAAGCGACTTCTTCCCAGAACGTGAACTCACTCGGGGTCCCCCCGATCATTACCGTCAGCTGTTTTTCCTCACCACATCCCGTCATTATCAGAAACAGAACGGACATGAACAGCACCAATTTTTTCATGCTACGATCCCCTTTTGTTTCGCTTCGGAAGCCTTTGAGAGAAACAATCTGCAGACCCGGCAGACTCCTGAGTCCCCCTTCCCAAACCCCATTCCTCCGCGCACTACAACCGTTTACAGCCAAGGTATGAAGATAGAACATAGAGGGGAAGAATGCAACTTCATCCGCTGCTCAGTGCTTCCTTCAAAGATCGGTCCTTTTTTTCTCTTGCCCGAACTTCCGGTCCTGAATAATTTTTTGATGTCACTGGAGGTTCGGGGGGGGAAGCCACTCATGAATCACAGAACGACGACATCGTGACGCAGCACCACGGCTTGGCTTCGATGTCAAAGTGACCGAGAGAGAATTATCATTGCATTCTTTTTCAAAATCTTGTACACTTTGTGGAAATCACTCTTTGGAGCCAGAGAAAGACAACCGATGACAATCCATGTACCTGATCGCTATTTTATCAAACGACTTCCGCGTCTTTCCAGTGCATACGTCACTGTCGCTCTTTTGGCTGCGGCGTCTTTTACTTCATGTACACGGCAAACTTCAACAGTCGGATCTCCCGGACAGGTGCAGACAAGCAGCTGCCTCCCCCAGAGGTACCCCCTCGAAGAAGCACGCGCTCGGGCAAATGTCCTTCAGCTCACCTGCAAACGCTTGGGCGTAACCGATACCGAAACAGAACGAGCCGATACTCTACTTTCCATACTCGATACACGCAAGAATCGGCAACCCGGTCAGGTTCTTATGCGACTGGATTATGCTTCCACCCTCTATGAACTGGCTCTTGCCCACGATCAGATCCAACGGCACGAACGGTCACTTGCCCGCCTGGAAGAGCAGCTGAAGGTGTTTCAGGAGATTGTAGATGACCTGGAGACTATCGGGAGAAGATAACACGTTGATCTGGAAGCACATGTCGAAATGGTTTTACCAGGCTTTGAAAACCCGTTTGTGTAACGACAATTAACGCGATTCTGCACGTATCATCGCTGATTCGACGAAGACGGCGGCGATGAGCAACAATCGCAGGTGGTTGAAAGGTCGAGATTCACGACATTTCCACTGTCATCCAGTTCGAACAAGGTTTCATCGATCACGGTTCCTGCCGCGATATCCACTTCCTGCTTGATCCCAGAATGAAAAACGATTCCGCCAGGACCAATAATGGATTCAAACGGTCCCCGATACATCAGAGTCTTGCGTTGCGTTCTCCCCGGCTTGAGCGCGCTGTAGGTAGTGGAATAGAAGTCATGCTCCTTGACCACACGATAGAGAAAACGCTTGTGCAGGTAGAATGCCTCAAAGGAGAGATCGAACAGCATTCCCTTGAGATTGGGCATATGGAGAGCGCCGCCAATACACTCACCTCGAAGTTTCTCGGTGTATTGAATCTCGACCGGCACAGGCTCGTCTGTAGTGATGTCGGAGATATAGATCCGTCCGTTCGGCTTGAGTATCCGGAAAATTTCCGAGAACGTGCGGCGTTTATCCGGAGACAGATTCACCACACAATTGGATATCACCACATCGACTGAATTGTCTGGAAGTGGGATACTCTCAAGAAAGCCCTTACGAAACTCGACATTGGCATACCCCAGGTTTTCTGCCACCTGACGGGCATTCTTCCGCGCTTCCTCGAGCATGGAGTCCGACATGTCGATCCCGAACACCTGTCCTGAGGGGCCGACCGCCTTTGCGGCAATAAAACACTCAACTCCCATTCCGCTACCAAGATCGACCAGAACCTCTCCTTCACTTACCCCACAATCCATGACCGGGCTTCCGCATCCGTAGGACCGCACGCGTCCCTGTTCGGGAATATGCTCAATTTCACTCTCACCGTAGCTGACCGGATTGAGTATGTCCTTATTTGCTTTCTTTGCAGCTTTAGAATAGAACTCATTCACGGGCTTCCGCTCATCACTGCCCTTTATCAAAACACAATTCGAACGAGTAAACCGAACCGAACCGACACCTTCGGTGCAGTTAATCAATCGCTCCCCCATCCGGGTACGTATCGCTCCGGGCGCTTCAGCCCCATACTGCTTGGCTTCACTGGCGATCAGGTAGAGCACGACCTGTCGATACACGGGATACCACGGATCGCCTCCGGTAAATGATCCTGTGGCGACATAGCTGTGATCGATATCGCCTCCACCCGTCAAAAATGCCAGAGGGTCCTGGGCAACATTCGGAGCATCGATAAGCGATGCCCTCCGGAGTTTGTCGAGAAGTTCGCTTGTTTGCCAGACATTGAGAACGCCTTCGGCCATGGCACCACATACGAGTGCATCTTCGCCGATAAGGGCCGGTGATGGATACACGCGGCCATCGGGTCCCACTGCAAGGCTTTCCCAGCCTGCATTACTCAGGTCATATCTCGTCCCGGGAGCGGAAAAAACCTGTTCACGTAGTATCTCGACATTATCGACCCGTACGCCGCACTCGATTCCTTTTTCGTATGCGCCAATCAATTCAGCAGCCACTTTCCGGGCAGGTGGAACAGCCCCTTCACGGGTTCTTCCTTTCTTGAACAACCAGAGAAAATGTACATTTTCAACGCCGTATCGTGAAGCCAGTTCGGGAAGCTGCCGCATTTCTTCGACATTTGACTGGGACACAGTCATTGCAAGCGTGACCGGCAGGCCAAGTTCACGAAGGTACTCGAGGTTTTCGGAAAGGGTTTCGAAGGCTCCTTTTCCGCGAACCCAATCGTGTTTTTTTTCCATACCATCGACACTGATCTGCAGGCGAAGTCTCCCGGAGCGATGACCTTCCACCCACGAGCCGTAACATTTCACCAGTGAACCGTTGGTCAAGACCACAACAATTGTATCGGGTTTTGCAAGGATTGAATCGACCACGTCGGTGAAGTCAGGATACAAGAATGGCTCGCCGCCGGTAAAAAAGAACGTTCGGCACCCCTGGTCGTACAAGGCCCCGATTTCACGGTCGAGCAGTGTTCGATCGATCTGGGGAGACTCGGAACCATCGGAACAGAAAAGACAATGAGCACAGGACATGTTGCAGCGGTTAGTAAGATGAAACCATACCTCAGTCAGAGCCCCGGAGGTGGCTTCCTCTGTCCGTCCCCGATAAAGCTTCCCGGCTCCGTCATTATCGATTCTGCTTGCCAGAAGACTGATTCCCGCCTGAATGTTCTCGACATCCTGCCGGCATGAACCGGCCAATTCACGGGCAATGTCACTCGGATTCATAGAGCCCTCGCCAAGTGCCCGCAGTATGAGATCGGACGTGCTCGAAGGAACGAACCAGTCGGGCTTTGCAGGATCTACATAAACCGGGACCGAATCGAACTGAAGACGTTTAAGTCTTTTTACATCAATCATAGGAATAATGTACCATGTTAAGAGTAAAAGGAAAGCTGTCATTCAGGACTTGAACAATAAATGCGAAGATTCCACATCTGCTCTGCCTTCCGGGCGCCACCGAATGCCACTTAAATGGGTGACTGCTATCGAGCCAGCACGTCGGGAGCTTCCCGGATAATCCCAACCTCAAAATCCTCAGAACACATGCCATACCCGATCTCCCTCATGCGTCTATATCCAAAGATAGGTTCTCGGCACAAATAATCTGAAAACAAGACACAAATGCACGTGCTCGAGAGTACCAGAAGACAAAAATCCTGCTGTTTTTCGCGGTTTTGCCTCAAAGGCTACTGGTAACACGCAATCTCGGTACCACTCGTGCTCCTAAGAATTGATCCGGTCACCATAATTCACCGTGAGATCGAGCGCCCTTTTTTGCTTCTTGCTCCCGGAAAATCCCGGAAATCAAACTATTTGCCCTTAGCGTAGCTGTTATCAACTTCCACGCCATCCTCTTTCAAATGCTTCCGTGCCTGTTTCTGGATATACGGGTGACGGTGATCATTGACGGGGAGCTGCAGTGCCCGCTTGAAATGCTTCTCCGCAGTCTTTTGTTCGCCCATTACCTTACAGGTTTTGGCAAGCTCATAGTGTGCGTGAATACTGGTTGGATCCAGAGTTACCGATTGCTTGAGCAACCGGCGGGATTCTTTCATTCCGGCAGCGGGTATCTCACCGTACATCATCTCCGCCATTTTTCTCGTGAATCCGCTGACGGTTTCCACCTCCCGGTAGTAGGCACCCAGCACAATGTAAGAAGGAGCAAAATCGGGGTCGAGCTCGATGGCCTTTCTGGCGTTAGCATCGATGATTCGCGACAATCTGACCTTATCCTTGTTAACCACTTTTTCCACCAGCGCCCCGGCAATAAGCGCCTTGAAGAAGTAGCCCATGGATGAATCAGGATACATTTCGACAAGCTTCTCGGCATTATCATAGCCCTTCAGAAACATATCTACGGCTTCCGGAGAACTGCCGAGATCCTCGCCGACATCGGTATAGGCCGCTGCAAGCTTTGCCATCACCTCATACTGTTCGGGGGATTCATTCTGAGCCTTTTTGTACATTGCCAGGGCTTGTCTCGTATCGAATGAGCGAGCAGCCTGGTCCCCTTTTGCCTCGTACTGTTTGGTTCCGTCCGATACCCCTGTAGACGCAAAAACACTTCCTGCAGCTACGACAACGATCAACCCATATCTCATAGAAACTCCCTTTCCGCCTGCATGAGCCATGTGCGTACCGACAAGACTACCAGGCAATTGCATTCCGGTACATGTGTTCTGGATCGAAAAACGATGCGTGAAGAACTGAACTTCGGAGCGTCGGGGTCGATTATTTCACCATCGTGAAAAAAGGTTTTCCTGAGCTCTGGGATGAACCGTTGGAGCCTTTTTTGCTCAATAACCCACAGGAGATCGTGACCCTTTGGCGGATGTACCCCTAAGCCGCACAGGAAAGTTATGGAAACCACTGAATTAGCCAATCATGTCATCGATTCCGAACGTCTGAAGGCATTGCACGAGACGGCTCTCCTCGATACACCGGCCGAGGAAGGTTTCGATCGGCTCACGCGCCTGGCAACACGCCTTCTGAAGGCACCGGTGTCCCTGGTCACCCTTATCGATTCGGATCGACAATTCTTCAAAAGCAGTGTCGGAGTACCTGAACCATGGCAAACTCTGAGAGAAACTCCCCTCTCTCACTCCTTTTGCCAGCACAACCGAATACCGGGACATCCATTGCTGATCGAAGACGCCCGGAAGCACCCGGTATTCAAGGACAATCCGGCGATTCGGGATCTCCACGTAATAGCGTATCTGGGTATACCGCTTGTCACTCCTGATGGCTACGTGCTCGGATCGTTTTGTGTTATCGATTCCAGACCTCGATCCTGGAACCATGACGACATATCCGTTTTGGAAGATCTTGCGGGAGCGGTGATGTCGGAGATTTGCCTTCGGACAGAAATCAGCGAAAAGAAAAAAGCGACAGGAGAACGTGACGAGCAACTCAGGCTCAACGAACAATTACGCAGGGAGGTCAGCGCCCGCGAAGAAGCAGAGCAATCACTTCGGGAAAGCGAGGAATTCAACCGCAGGATATCCAGAATCCTTCCATCGGTACTTTACATATTTGACCTCTCTACGCGGAGTACCACCTTTCTCAACAAGGCGGTCAATTCGGTGCTTGAGTATTCGCCCGAAGAAGTGATGTCGATGGGGGATGCGTTTTTGCCCAGTATCATGCA